>DATKFA010000064.1:0-8624 GCA_035511715.1 Candidatus Acidiferrum sp.
CCGACGCTCGCGACGATCGCGCGCGCCGCCGGGATGTCGTAGTCCTTCGCCCACTCGTCGCTTTCCATCATGTGCATCTGGAGCGGAACGCCCGGCGGCCAGGGGCCGCCGAACTCCTCGGGGGCGACGGCGGAGCTGATCAGCACCGCGCCCTTCGCACCGGGGCGGGTCTGGGCGAGCTTCTGCGCCACCATGACGCCCAGCGACCAGCCTGCGTAGACGATGTCATTCGGGAGGGCTTCGGCGGCCGCTTCCGCGCGGTCATCGACCGGGGCCTCGCGGGCGTAGGCCACGCCATCCTCGAGCTTCGTGAAGGTCCTGCCGTCGAAAAGGTCGGGGATGTGCACGACGTGTCCTTGAGCGCGGAGGTCGTTCGCAAACGCTAGAACGCCGGGCGTAACTCCGAGAGCGTGATGAAACAAGAGGATTTCGGCCATGGGTCAATGATCACCGATCGTGAAAGGATGAGGTCGCATGCCGAACAAGACGCTGACCGTCGATCAGGTCATGGCGCTGCTCGAGGTCACGGCGCCTCGAATCGCGGAGCTGACCACGAGCCTGAAACGGGAGCAGTTGCATTTGCCTTCGGACGGCGACTGGTCCGCCGTCGACGTGCTGGCGCATCTGCGCGCATGCGCTGACGTTTGGGGCGGCTGCATGATCTCGATCATGCGGGGCGCATCCGCGCTGCGCGCGGTAAACCCGCTGACCTGGATCGAAAAGACGGACTATCGCGCGCAGGACTTCGCTCGGTCGCTCCGTTCGTTTGCGACGCAGAGGATGGAACTTCTGGACGGTTTGAGACCTGCGCGACCCGTTGACTGGCGGCGCACAGTCACGGTCACCGGGGCCGGGGCGCCATTGAGGCGCGACGCGCTGTTCTACGGCCGATGGATGGCCGGGCACGAGCGAGCGCACCTCAAGCAGATCGCGAAGATGGCGAGCGCGCTAGCGCAGGAAAGATGACGGTCGGCGCCAGTGTGAGGAAGCCAGCCAGCAGCACCGCACCCGCGACGGCGCCGATCCAGAAGTCGACCGCGCCGATCAGGCCCGCGCCGAAGGCGTATCTCACGGTCAGGTAGGCCATGATCCAGTACAGGATGCTGGTGAGGAGGCCGGGCGAATAGTCGCGCTGGCGAACGGTCCAGAAGATGTGCACCGTGACTCCGTGCACCGCGAAGCCGAAGATCCAGAAGAGTGGCAGCACGACTAAGTGGCCGCCGAACAGGTCGTAGAGAATGTTGCTCGCGCTTATCCCGAGGATGGCTCCGAGGTTGAACCAGAAAAACATTCGGTTGTTGTAACCGGGCCAGAAACGAGAGCTCACCCAATGCACGAAGCCACCGTTCATCAGCGTCTCGTCGAGCAGGTGGATCACGTACGAGGCGAGAAGCGCCCAGGCAAGAAGGTCGAGCGTCATCTGAACGACAGCCTACCGGGGCACCGGCCGATCGCTTTTAGGGGCGCTCTTTACAGCCGGCCTCGACTGTGCTCTTCGACGGTGCGAACCGTCTAGGCCATCAAGCGGCGGTTGCCGAGTACCACCTGAGAACACGCATCGCCCGCAGAGTGTTCCAACGGCTCGGTCTGCCTTCGCCCTCGTCCATCGGGAAATGCATCCGGCCGGGATGCTGATTCTCGAGCGCCCAGCGGCCGTCCGAGTCACGCCTGGACTCGACCAGCTCGATCGCCTCGGCCACACGCTCGTCCGGTGCCACGCCGGCGGCACGCATGTAGTCGAGACCACGCAGCACGTCGTAGTGCCAGTAGGTCGGATACGAGAAATGCGTCCAGTCGGGGTCGATGACCTCACCGGTGGACAGCCTGCGAAGCATCCGTCGGTCGAGAAGGTAGTCCTGCCCTCGGAGGCGTGCGGCGCTCACGCGCGATGTGCTCCCTACTGCTCGTTCGTACTCGAGCAGGCCCTCCAGCACCTCGATCGTCGAGTGGAATGACCCGCGCGTCGATCCATTCTCCTGCTCGCAGTTCCAGCCGCCATCGCTCATCTGCTCGCCCAGAAGGCGGTCCACGATGCCGTGCACGTTTTCACCGAAGTACGCTCCGAGAGCGACGACCTTGCCGTTGATGCATGGTTCGACCTCGCCCGCGAAAAAGGGCTCGCCGTCATGCTCCCAAGCAACGTGCTCGCGGATGCGCGTGACCGCGCGACGCGCTTCTTCGGTCGTGGGGTCCAGACCGAATCCGCGCAGCAGCATCAAGCTCCACGCAGTCGACGTCCATTCGGGGAAGAGCGTGCCCTGGCGGTGTGGTGGAAGCGATTGCCACCAGCTCGCCCCGGCGCTGGAGGTGAAGTTCGGAGTGCTCTTGTCCCAGTGGCCGTCAGGGCGCTGAAGCTCGAGCAGCCGCGCACCCCAACCCTCGCCGGCGACACGTGCTCGCTCGAGCGCAACCTCCTCGCCGGTCGCATCGGTAAGGTCGCGGATTGCCTGCCAGCGGATCGCCGGGTCGGAATCCAGGAGCCACTCGACGACGGACATCTCATCCAAGCCTCTACTTAGCCTGACCCTGGCGGCGCTCGACTGCGCGTCTCTTCCTTGAGGCGTGGCGCCGAGACTGTTCAGTTCCGACAGGAAGCAGCTGGCTGATGAAGGTCTCAGTCAGCCATGCCTGGAAGCGGCCTGGCGACCAGCCCCGACGACGCACCAGCATGTCGTAAGCACCTGGCCCGAGCAGCCAGACGATGTCGGCGGCGGATTCCGGATCAAGGCCGGGTCGTATGCCGCCCTTTCGGGTCAGATCGCCGATGACGTTGGCCGCGCCGCGCCGATGCTGCGCCAGGTGCGATTCCCAGAGGGCACGAGCCTTCGGGTCGACGTCTGCTGCGCCCCTGACCGCTTCATGGATACCCGCCAGACGGCCGTCGATCTCGGTCACGAGCTCCGCGTAGAGGGCGAGGTATTTGCGTGGATCAGGCTCGGCTCGAATTGCTTTTGAACGAGGTCGGTCGGGCAGTGCAACCGGCTCGTCATCACCGACGATGGCCACGTCCAGCGCGGTCTTGAGCAGCTTGGCCTTGCCGCCAACGGAGGTGAACACCGTCGCCCGGCTGACACCGGCAGCCGCCGCGATTTCGTCGATCGAGGTGGCCGCGTAACCCTTCTGAGCGAAGAGTCGCGCTGCCGCGGCGATCACGGCCTCGCGAGTCGATTGGGCTTGCGCTCCGCGCAGGGTCGATTGATAGGGCCGCTTGACTTCTGAACCTACTTTCATCAGACTCTTAGTCTAACGATCAGACTACTAGTCTGACGAATGTGGAGGACAGCCCAATGGACACACGTACATCTTCCGGCCTGGCACTTGCCGATCGCGTTCGTGACGCGGTCAACCGGCACGATCTCGATGCGCTGGCTCGGTGCTTTGCAACCAACTTCGTGAACGAAACGCCGACCCATCCGGCTCGTTCATTCCGCGGGCGCGAACAGGTCCGAAAGAACTGGGCTCAGATCTTTGCCGCCGTGCCGAACCTGGAAGCCGACCTGGTCGACGTTGCGATCCACGACGACACAGTTTGGACGGAGTGGGAGATGCGCGGCACCAGGCTCGATGGCGCCCAGCACCTCATGCGCGGCGTGTCCATCTTCGAGGTCGTCGACGACGCGTTCGCGAGCGTGCGCTTCTACCTGGAACCGGTCGAGCAGGCCGGCGTCGGCATCGACGCCGCTGTCCAGTCGGCGCTCGCACGATGATCTTGCTGGCGGGCGGAACCGGTCATCTCGGCGGTCCGCTGACCGAGCTGCTGTCTGCGGGTGGCAATCGTCTTCGAGTCCTCAGCCGCGATCCTGCTCGAGCTCGAGCGCACATGCCGCCGGGGATCGACGTGGCGGCGGGAGACGTGCGCATGCCGTCTTCGCTCCGGCCGGCACTCGTCGATGTCGAGACCGTGATCTCTGCGGTCACCGGCTTCGGCCCGGGCGGGAGCGGACCTCGGCAGGTGGACATGCAAGGCAATCAGAATCTGATCGCCGAAGCCGCGGCCGCGGGCGTCGAGAACTTCATCCTGGTCTCCATCCATGGCTCCAGCCCGGATCATCCGATGGAGCTCTACCGCGCGAAGTTCAGGGCCGAGGAGGCGCTGCGGGAAAGCAATCTCGCCTGGACGATCGTCCGGCCGACACCGTTCATGGAGGTGTGGGCGGGCATCGTCGGCGATTCGCTGATCAAGAGCGGGTCGGCCATCGTCTTTGGGCGCGGCACGAACCCGATCAACTTCGTGTCGGTGCACGATGTTGCCCGCCTCATCGGGCTGGCGGTGCGCGATCGCGGGATGCGCCGCAAAACCTTCGACATCGGCGGGCCAGAGAACCTGACTTTGAGCGCTCTTGTCGAAGTTGTCGCTGCGAGCCGTGGACTGAAGCCGAGAGCCCGACATGTTCCGCTGACGGCACTGCGGCTGGGTGCGGTCGTGATGCGACCGTTCAGGCCAGACCTTGCCGGCCTGCTCCAGGCGTCGATCCGGATGGACACGGCCGACATGAGCTTCGACAGTTCCGAGCTCACCGCAACCTATCCAGAGATTGGACTGAGCCGACTGACTGTTTCTGATTAATCCGCGAGTGCCGGCGGTCGCGGGGAATTCGACGGTCGCAAACCCGCGAGCGCCGGCGCCCGCGGGTTTCGCTGACGGCGAAGTCGAACTACATCAACTGCAGGATTGGGTGGACCTCGACGGTGCCACCCATCACCGCGGCGGGATTCTTGGCCGCCCAGGCCTCCGCGTCGGAGCGGTCTTTGCAGTCGAGCACGAAGAAACCATTCAGCCACGGGGTCGCCGGGTGCATCGGGCCATCGGTGGTGTGGGCGCGACCACCATTGACCGTGACGCTGAAGGTCGCCGCAGACGGCTGACACGGGTCGCCGTCGTGATACGCGCCCGCCGCCTTTACCTCGTCCAGGTACTTGGCGAAAGCGTCGATCACGGCGTTCAGCTCTGGCGAACCCGGCCGCGGCGCCTTCGACTCGTCGACGTACTGCAGAAAGATGTACTTTGCCATGTCATTCTCCTAATCCGATAGCTGCCTTTACCCCATACGACGAACGGGGCTCGGTGGATTCGACAGGCATTTCGCCGCGCCGTCAGGCTTGAACGGGCACCTCAAAGACCTGGTCGGTCGGATGACCCGCTCGCTCGTGGATCCGCATGACTGCCTCGGCATTCGGCGCCTCCGACAGGCAGAAGACCTTGCCGGTCTTGGGGTCGGCCCACGCGTGCTTGAAATTGACCCCTTCCTCGTCCTGGATGTCGAGGTCGGCCTGATGAGCTGCCGCCAACTGCTCGGATGTGATTCCGTCCATTCCATCGTGAACGTCCATGAATTCCGGCAAGGTGCTTCCTCCTGACTAACGCGGGACGACGATCTGCCTGAGTCTATCGCCACCCCGGGGCACGCTCAAGACGGCACACGAAGACGTTTCGTAATCATCCGGAGCCGCCAGCGTTCAAGCAGCATGACTCGCACTCGCGCCGGGGCGCCAATGGCCATTCTCGCTTTGATGCTCCTGAGCGCCTGCGGCGCTGGTAGCCCAACGGCCCAGACGTCATCAAGCCCAGCGACTCTGACCTGCACGTCGCTGGGACAGGCGTCGGCCTCGTGGCCGGCACCCGAGACGAGAGCGACCACTACTCCGCCGATCGTGTCTGCGATCGCGGCTCAGGACACGTTCAAGCTCACGTTCGACACGGGAACTCCGGATTTTGAGCTCACCCCCCGGACGAGCGCCCACTTCAGCGCCGATTCCGGGCTCGGTCAACCGGTCGACCTCGCCGGCAGCGCCGGACTGTTGATCGTGCTCCGGGGTTTTCGAGGCGACATGAACAACTACGTCGGCCCAGCCTCGTTCACCTCGCAGGGCCCGTTACTGCTGCAGGTCAAAAGCCTCGGCGGCTCGGAGGGCCAGGTTTCTTGGGGCGCCGGCTTGAGCCGGCCCGGCTGCGCCAGCGTTACGGCCACGGGCTCGACCCTTACGTTCCACTTCATTGCCCTGCCCTGACGGCGGCCGAAGAGCGGCGAGAGGCTAATCCCAGACGGCCGCTGGAAGCCCGCTCAGCCGGCTCCGCTCGGCGGCGAATGCCATGAGATGACTTTCCAGCGACTCGCGAGGCCCCGACCGGACCAACGAAGAATCACCGACTGAAACGGCGTCAACGAACGCGCGCATGACGCCGACGTCGCCTCCACCGTGGCCATCCTCAGGATCCGCTCCAGGATCGAGCTGGTCGAATGTCTCGACTTCCCGAGTTATGAAGTCGGTGAAAGCAAGCTGTTGGCCGTCGCCTTCCAAAAAGCCCCGGGTACCCATGATCCGTGTCCGACGCCGGGCCACAGGGGTGAACGCGCTCATCGTCAGCGTGGCTAAGACCCCACCCTCGAACTCGATCGTCACAACCTGGTGATCGGCCACATCGTTGTCGGATGTGTAGACGCAGCGCCCGTATGGGCCGTCGCGAAGTGCATGCCGAACTCCAGGTTCCGTCAGGTCGGTCGTCACCACCGAGAGCGGCCATCGCTCCCGCTCCTTGTCGCCGAGGCAGCCGAGGTAGAGCCGCACGGCCGAGTAGGGGCAGTCGTGCTCCACGGCACAGTCCAGGCACCGGTCGGCCGCGCCGGCCGGCCGATTGGTGGCGGTGAAGTGATGCAGCCCGCCCCGGCTGGAAACTCTGATGGCCGGCCGCCCGACGATGTAGCGCAGCCAGTCCAGGTCATGACAACACTTGGTCAGGATGCTGGGCCCCGCCTCGTCCGAGCTGCGCCAGTTGCCCCGCACGTACGAATGGGCGAAGTGCCACCAGCCGACCGGCTCCAGCTGGTCCACGCCGACGATCTGGCCCAGCCTGCCCTCGGCCACGATCGCCCTGATCTGGTCCGTGTACTTCGTGTACCGCATCACGTGACAGACCGCAAATATGACCCCCGCCTTCTCGACGGCGTCGATGACCTCGATGCAGCCCGCCCGGGTCGGCGCGATCGGCTTCTCCAGCAGCACGTGGTAGCCCAGCTCTGCGAAGCGGCATGCGGGGCCTACGTGCTCGCGGTCCGGAGTGGCGACGATCACGGCATCCGCGACTCGAGCCTGCGCGGCGAGTTGCCGCCAGTCGTCGAACCGTCGGTCCGCTGCCACCCCGAGCTGGTCGGCCAGAGCGTCACGCCGATCAGTGCGCGGATCGGCGACGGCCACCACACGAGCCCGGTCCGGATATCGCTGGGCAAAGGCGGAGAAGGTGGAACCCCGGGCACCGGTACCCAGAAGCGCCAGCGTCACTGGAGGAGCCGTTGCCACCGGACCCCTATTCTCGCCGCCAGGCCCCACAAGGCCCTGTTAAGAGCCGGTGATCGCGCCGAGAGATTCCGTCACACTCGGGCGTGATGATCGACAGGGCTGAGCGAACGCTAAGGGAGGTCTTCGGGCTCGAAGCATTCAGGCCCGGACAGTCGGAGGTTGTGGCCGCGATGCTCGCCGGCCGCGACGTTCTGTCTGTCGCACCGACGGGCTCCGGCAAGAGCATCAGCTACTGGGTCCCGGCGGTTGTCGACGGCGGTCTGACGTTGGTGGTCTCGCCGCTCATCGCCCTCATGAAGGATCAGGTCGACCGCCTGACCGACCGCGGCGTCGCCGCCACATTCGTCAACTCGTCCGTCGAGCCCTTTGAGCAGCGCAAGAGACTGCAGCGCGCCCTCGACGGCGAGTACCGACTGCTGTTCCTTGCGCCCGAAAGGCTCGCCCGTCCAGGCTTCATCGACCAGCTCGCCGCGCTGCGCATCGGTCGCATCGTGGTGGACGAAGCGCACTGCATCTCCACGTGGGGCCACGACTTCCGCCCCGACTATCGGCTGCTGTCCGGGGCGATCGCAGCATGTGGGCGGCCGCCCGTCGCCGGATTCACGGCGACCGCGACCCCACAGGTTCGCGCCGACATCGCGGGCAGCCTTCAGCTTCGCGATCCATTCATCTCGGTCAGCGGATTCAACCGGCCGTCCCTGACGCTCGCGGTCATCCGGTGCCGCGGTGAGCGAGCCAAGCGCGATCAGCTCCGCAGCCTGCTCGCAACGCCGGGGCAGCAAGCGCTCGTCTACGTCGGCACCGTGTCCGCGGCGGAAGAGCTGGCGGCCGAGCTCCGCGTCCCTTGCTACCACGGCCGGCAGGACGCGGAGGTCCGGCGCCGAACCCAAGATGACTTCACCGCCGGCCGCACTCAGGTCGTGGTGGCGACTTCGGCGTTTGGCATGGGGGTCGATATCGCCGGCATTCGTCGCGTCATCCACTACCACCTGCCCGGCAGCCTGGAGGCGTACTACCAGGAGGCAGGACGCGCAGGACGCGATGGAAGGCCGGCGGAATGCACGCTCCTCTACAGCCCGTCTGATCGCGACCTCCAGGCCTTCTTCATCGAACAGTCCGGCCTGGAGGACGGCTCGCCGCTCAAGGAGCACGCCTACGCGCGCCTGGCGCAGATGCTGGCCTACGCGGAGATGCGCGCATGCCGGCACGCCCGCATCGCCGACTACTTCGGCGAGGAAGGCGTCGCACGCAGATGCCATGCATGCGACAACTGCCTCACTGCCTCGCCCCCGGAGGAGCCTGTGGCGGCCGAAGCGGTGCAGGCTGCG
>DATKFA010000065.1:0-9737 GCA_035511715.1 Candidatus Acidiferrum sp.
AACCACCTCAAGACGGCGGTGAGGGCAGGCGAAAAGATCTACAAGACTTACTAGAGGCCCGGCTCCTCTAAGCCGCGACTCCGCTTCCGCGCACGAGCTTGATCAGCTCACCCGCCAGCCCGAGCGATTCGATCGTCGGGAACGTGGGGTTGTTCAAGGTGAAGCCACCGAACCCGGCGTCGATATAGGGGCGCAGGATCTCGGCCGCCTGGTCGGGCGTCGCCACTCGGATCATCGGCCGGCGCTCTTCGGGAATCGTCTCGAGCAACGCCCGGCCGGCTTTCTCGTCCGCGGTTAGGATGAGCCCGATCCCGATCGTCAGCAGCACCTCAGACGGGTTGCGGCCGACCTCAGCGCAGTGCTGCTCGAAGACTCCCTTCTTCCGCTTCAGCTCTTCGACCGGGCCTCCAAACCAGTGCCCGATGTCACCGTGCTTGGCCAGGATGCGAAGGGTGCGCCTCTCCCCGCCACCTCCGATCAGGATCTTCGGACCGCCCTTCTGCAGCGGCCGGGGAACGTTGAGAGCCCGCTCGATCCGGTAGTGCTTGCCCTCGAAGGAGGGCCGCTCCTCGGTGAACATCAGCCTGGCGATCGTCACGGCCTCCTCCAGGCGGTCCATGCGGCGGCCGATGGGCGGAAAATCGATGCCGTAGCCACGGTGCTCGTCCTCGTTCCACGCCGCGCCGATGCCGAGCACTGCGCGACCCCCGGAGATGACGTCGAGCGTGGTGACCTGCTTGACCAGGAGCGCGGGGTTGCGGTAGGTGACGCCGGTGACCAGCGTTCCGAGCTTCACAGTCGACGTTCGCGCCGCGATCGCGGCGAGTGTCGTGTAGGCCTCGAGCATCGCGTTGGTCTCGGGACCCACCCCGCGGATCTGATAGAAGTGGTCCATCACGGTGACCATGTCGAACCCCGCCTTCTCCGCGGCCTGGGCCTGCGCGACGACGCGGTCGAAAAGCATGTCGTCCGAAACGCCGGGGTACGTGTAGTTGGGCATGTGAAAACCGAAGAAAACAGCCATGTCTAGGAGAATACCTGCCCCCCGGCTACCATTCCTTAGCGCGATGAACTGGAGACTGGTCGCGGCGCTTGTGGTTGCCTTGCTGCTGTTGCTTTACGGGACGGTGGCGGTGTTCGAGGCCTTCGACCGCAACTCGAATTCGGCCAGCGACACCATCCGGCCTTTTGTCCTCACGATGGCGCCGGTGTGGGCGGTCGCGATCGCGGCGGCCCGGGTCGTTCTCCAGCGCTATAGATAGAATTTGTGGCCACCGACGGTGGCCATAGACGAATCCCGTAACGGGAAACCCAGTGGCATACAGCTCGTCCAGGTCGAGGGCTTCCTCGAGGTGGCCCGCCGCGGCAGCGTCAGCAGGGCCGCCGAAGCGCTGTTCATCACCCAGCCGACCCTGACGGCACGACTGCAGGGCCTAGAGCGCGAGCTCGGCACGCCGCTCTTCTTGCGGACGCCGCACGGCATGCGCCTGACCGACGCCGGACGCGCCTGGATCCCGTTCGCGGAACGAGCCCTGCGCGCGCTTGTCGACGGCCGCGATGCGCTCGAGCAGGTGATGAGCGCGACGGCCGGTCACCTGATGATCGCCGCCGCGCCCGCGATCAGCACCTACGTGCTGCCCGAGCTGCTCGAACGGTTCGTCGCCGCCCATCCCCGGGTCGAGGTCTCGGTGCGGACCGGGCACTCGGAAAACGTGGTCGAGCTGGTCCTGCACGACGAGGTGCAGATCGGGCTCGGCCGGGCGATCCACCACCCGGACCTCGAGCTGCGCCCGTTTCACACCGAAGACCTCGTCCTCGTCTGCGCGCCGGACCACCCGTTCACCAGGCGCTCGAGCGTGGCCATGGCCGAGGTCGCCGGCCAGAAGCCGATCATGTTCGACCGCACGTCGAGCTACTACGAGATCACGCAGGCGACGTTTCTCTCCAAGGGAGTCAGCCTGCGGGGGCTGATGGAGCTCGACTCCATCGAGGCCGTCAAGAAGATGGTCGAGCGCGGCCTCGGCATCGCGCTCCTGCCGGGCAGCGCCGTGGCCAGAGAGGTGGCTGGCGGGACTCTCTGCGTCGTCAAGATGAAGGACGCGCCGCCGATGCAGAACACCATCGTGGCCTTCCGGCGGCGCGACTCTGGCGTACCCACAGGCATCGTCGCCGCCTTCCTGGACCTGCTCGAAGCCCGATAGAACGCGCGGCAGCCCTCAAATCACCATCGATTTTTCCGATGGGTTCTATCACATCAATCAATTTGACTTATATGCGTCGCGTTGGTAGTTTCGGCTCATGGACGGAGAAAACCGAGCCACAGACGCGGACGGCGAGCCGTCGCAGCAAGAGTGCGAGTGCCCCGAGCCCTGCAACTGTGACCACGAAAACGACTAGCTGATCAACCAGTAGCTGAAGGAGGCTCTCCAGATGGATCTCGTTTCCACGCCGCTGCTGCCCAGCGGCTACCAGGTTCCAGCTTCGCGCGACGAGCCGCCCAGCAAGCGGCTTCGAAAGCTCCTCGCAGAGAGGTCGTATGTTTTCGCGCCTGGCGTCTACGACCCCATGGGCGCGGAGCTCGTCATGTACCACGGCTTCGACGCCGTCTACTTCAGCGGCTACTCCTTCGCGATCGGTCACCTCGGCACGACTGATATGGACCTCTATTCGTCGGTCGAGATCGCGGACGGCGCGCGGCGCACCGTGAGCGCGCTGCGCAAGTTCCAGCTGACCATGGCGATGGGCGACCCAGAGAAGAAGGTCAAGCCGATCCAGCTCGAGATCCCGCCGGTCGTCGTCGACATGGACGCCGGCTACGGCAACATGTTCAACGTGCAGCGGACGATCGAGCTGTACGTCAACGCAGGCGTCGCGGCGGCTCACCTGGAGGACCAGGTGATGCCCAAGCGCTGCGGCCATATCGCCGGCAAGGCATTGATCTCAGCCGACGAGTTCGTCGGCAAGCTGAAGATGATGCGGGCCGCGGCGGACGACCTAGGCCACAAGGACTTCATCATCATCGCCCGGACCGACGGCGTCTCAGCGACGGAGGCGCCTGAGTCGAAGCGCGGACTGGAGCTCGCGATCGAGCGCGGCCTTCGCTACCTGGACAGCGGCGTGCCCGACCTGTTGTGGTGCGAGTTTCCGACCGCCGAGCGCGGACCGACGGAGACGTTCTGCAGCGAGATCCGCAAGCGGTTCCCCAAGGCTCGCTTCGCCTTCAACTACTCATCGTCCTTCAAGTGGTTCAACGAGAAGGACCCGATCTCGTGGGAAGAGCTCGGACTGCTCGGCGTCGGGTTCATCTTCATCACGCTCGCGCTCCAGCACGCGGCCGGCTACGGCATGTCGCGTCTGCTCGAAGACCTGAAGCAGAACAAGGAAGAGGGCTACATGAGCCTGCAGCGCAAGGAGTGGGCCGAGGACGTCGACGTTCCGACACGCTCGCACCACCTGTTCACCGGCGTGCCCTACCACCACCACGTCGGCCAGCAGTACGGCGCGTCGCGACTCCGCGGCAACATCGACGCGGACCTGGAGATCTCGAAAGTCGTTTAATTCGCCGTAAGAGGGCGAAGGGTTGCTGCTATTCCCGTTCCGCTACCTCTGGTGGCTTGTCTCGAGCCTTCGACGGTCGATCGGCAAGCCGCCCGAGTACGTGCTGCTCGTCCTCGCCGAGAGCCTGCCTCCCCTGCCTGATCCGCCGCGCCCCTTCTGGCAGCGTTTCCTCGGACGCCCGCGGCTCAGCGTCAAGGAGCTCGGCGAGCGGTTCGAGGCGATCGGTCGCGATCGGCGCATCAAGGGCGTCGTCCTCCATCTACGCCCCGTCGGCATGCCGATGGCGACGCTCCAGGACCTGCGCGAGCAGGTCGCGAACCTGCGTCGGGCAGGCAAGCGAGTCGTTGCGTGGGCGCCCTCGTACACCACCGCGACCTACTACCTCGCGTGCGCATGTGACGAGATCCTGCTGATGCCGACGGGGGTGGTGGGAGCGCTCGGCTTCACCACCACGGGAATGTTCCTGGCCGATGGCCTCAAGCGCTTTGGCCTCAGCGGCGACTTCGTCCAGGTCTCGCCTTACAAGTCGGCGGCCGATCCCCTGACCAAGTCGCGCATGTCGGACGAGCTGCGCGAACAGCTGACGTGGCTGCTCGAGTCCCAGCACGCCGAGCTGGTCAGGGCGATCGTCGACTCGCGCGGCGTGGACGAAGCGCGCGCGAAGGAGCTCGTCGACTGCTCGCCGTACAGCGACGATGGTGCGTTGGAGAACCACGCCGTCGACCGGCTCGCCGGCGAGGAGGAGCTTGGGCTCAAGATCGGTTCGTGGGACCGCGCGAGGCGAAAGATGCGCAAGCCGGCGCCGACGCTCGGCCGCGGGAGGTACGTGGCGCTGATGCGGATCGAAGGCACGATCGTCGACGGCCAGTCCGGCAGCGTCCCATTTCGCCCCCCGGTGGACATCCCGCTGGTCGGTGACGATCGCGCGGGAGACCTGACCGTCGTCCAGGTTGCGCGCCAGGTCGCGGCCGACAAGCGCGCGGCGGCGGTGGTGCTGTACGTCAACTCGCGCGGCGGATCGTCGACCGCATCCGAGGCGATGCGCCGCGCGCTGCAAACCATCTCCGCCCGGAAACCAGTGGTCGTGGTGATGGGGCCGGTCGCAGGGTCAGGGGGCTACGACGTCGCGACCCCCGGTGCGTGGATCATCGCCCGGCCCGGCACGCTCACCGGCTCGATCGGAGTGCTGGGCGGAAAGATCGTCACCGGCGCACTCTGGAGCAAGCTCCTCTTCAACCGCGAGACGATCGCGTTTGGCGAGCACGTGACGATCAACAGCGATGAGCGGCCCTACTCGGACGTCGAGCGTGACATCGTGAGGCGCGAGATCGACCACATCTACCGCTCTTTCCTCGACGTCGTCGCCAAGGCGCGGAAGATGAGCGTCGAGCAGCTTCGGCCCAACGCGGACGGCAAGGTGTGGACCGGGCGGCAGGCGCTGGAGCGCGGTCTGGTCGATGAGCTGGGCGGCCTCGACGCGGGGGTGCGCAAGGCCCGATCGCTGGCCGGCCTGCCCGAGCGCGCTCCGCTTCGAGAGGTACGGGGGCCACGACGCTACGTGCCGCCGCTGCCGGAGCCGGCGACGGCGTGGTTCGGCTACGTGCTGGAGGGGCTCACGCTGCTCGGCCACGCACCGGCGCTGTGCGTGATGGAGTACCTGCCAGGCGAGCTGACCTGATTTCCCGCCACTGCCGGCAGTCGCGGGTTTCAACGCTCGTCCAAGCCCGCGATCGCCGGCACTCGCGGGGGATTACGAGTCCAGCGGGGGTAGCCTCCACGGCTGTCTTTCGCGAACGATCCCGTAAACCGCGGCGACGATCGACTCTCGGTTCGGCTTGGTGAAGTAGTCCCCGTCCGGCCCATACGCCGGCCGGTTCGGCGACGCCGCCAGCGTTCGCGGTGCGGCGTCGAGGTGCCACCAGCCGTTCTGCACCTCGAGGATCTGCTGCAGCATGAACGCTGACGCCCCGCCAGGAACGTCCTCGTCGAGGCAGATCAGCGCGTGCGTCTTCTCCAGCGATTTCGCCAGCATGTGCTCGACGTCGAACGGGTTCAGCGTCTGCGCGTCGATGACCTCACACGAGACGCCCAACCCTTCCAGCGTCGCCGCGGCGTCGAGCGCCAGCGCGCAGCCCGCGCCGTAGGTCACCAGCGTCGCGTCGGTGCCCTCGCGCAGCACCTCGGGGACACCCAGCGGGATTGTGAACGCGCCGATGTTGTCCGGCACGCGCTCCTTCAACCGATACCCGTTGAGGACCTCGATCACGATCCCGGGGTTGTCGCCCCGGAACAGCGTGTTGTAGAAGCCCGCGGCTTGCGTCATGTTGCGAGGCACGCAGACGTAGATGCCCCGCATCGCGTTCACCAGCACCGACATCGGTGAACCCGAATGCCAGATGCCAACGAGCCGGTGTCCCTTCGTCCGGATCACAACCGGCGCCTTCTGCCCCCCCACCGTTCGCCAGTGCAGAGTCGCGAGGTCGTCCGACGCCGTTTCGAGTGCGTAGAGGAAGTAGTCGAGGTACTGGATGTCGCAGATCGGTCGCAGCCCTCGCATCGCCGCGCCAATCGCTTGGCCCAGGATCGTCGCCTCGCGGATGCCCGTATCGGTCAGCCGCAGGTCTCCGTACCTCGCCTGCAGCCCTTCGAAGACCAGGTTCACGTCGCCCAGCTTCCCGACGTCCTCGCCGATGACGAAGATCCGGGGATCGCGCGCGAAGTTGGCGTCGAAGTTGCGCACCAGGACCTGGCGACCGTCGACCAGGGGTGAATTCTCCGAGTAGGCGGCCGGCTCGACCGGCACGCGCAGCGGCGACTCAGAGGAGCGGCTGTACAGGTGGGAGTTGTAGCGCTCATCGTTCTCGCGCCCGTAGGACGCGATGAATTCAGCCAGCTCGTCTCTTGCCGGCGAAGGGATGCCCCGCGTCTGGTGCAGCACGCGGGTTGCGCTCGACATGACCAGGGCGCGCGTCACCTTGTTCGCTTCGTCGAGGCTGTTGGTGATCTCGGCGACCTCGGGCATGTCGATGCGCCGAAGAATCGCGACGGCGCGGTCGCGTTCAGCGCGGATCGGCGCCTGGAACGCCTCCCACGCCAGGTCGCGCGCGGCTTCGACGGCCTCCTTGTCCGCGGCCTCCCAACCCTCGAGCTGCGACTCGCTCGCGACTCCGAACTCGATGATCCAGTCGCGCATACGCGCTACGCAGTCGTACTCGTTCTCGAAACGGAGCCGTTCCTTTGACTTGTAGCGTTCGTGGCTACCGCTCGTCGAGTGCCCTTGCGGCTGGGTCATCTCCGTCACATGGATCAGGGCCGGCCTATGCTCGCGCCGCACCTTGTCGATCGCGTTCGCGTACGTCTCGACCAGCGATGGATAGTCCCATCCGCGCACGACATGGATGTCGATGCCCGGCCGGTCGTCGGGCGAGAAACCGCGAAGCACGTCCGAGATCGATGCCTTGGTCGTCTCGGCGGCGATCGGCACCGAGATGCCATAACCGTCATCCCAGACCGACATCGCGACCGGGATCTGGAGGACGCCGATGGCGTTCATCGACTCCCAGAACAAGCCCTCGCTTGTGGCCGCGTCGCCGATCGTGCCGAACGCGACCTCGTTGCCGCGGACGGAAAATCCCTCGGCGACGTATTTGAGCTGCGGGTTTTCGCGGTAGAGCTTCGACGCATAACCCAGGCCGACCAGCCGCGGCATCCATCCAGCCACGTTCGACACGTCGGCGCTGGTGTTCGGGGTGTCGACCGACCGGGTGAACGCGCCGCTTGCGTCGAGGAGTCGCGTGGCGAAGTGGTTGCCCATCTGGCGGCCACCCGAGGCGGGCTCGGCCTCGAGGTCGGCGTTGCCGTAGAGCTGGGCGAAGAACTGGCGGACGTTGGACATGCGGGTCGCCCACATGAAGGTCTGGTCGCGGTAGTAGCCGGCCCGCCAGTCGCCTGGCTGAAACGTCTTGGCCATGGCGAGCTGGGCGAGCTCTTTGCCGTCGCCGAAGATGCCGAACGTCGCGTTGCCGCGAAGGACCTCCGCCCGGCCGATGATGCTCGCCTTCCGGCTGCTGTACGCCAGCCGGTAGTCGGCGATGATGGCTTCCGCGGTCAGTGTGAATCGAGAGCTGCGAACGGCCCGCGCCATCATCTGCAGGTTAAACGTTTGAGCAGAGGCCGGGTGCCCTATGCGGTGTTGAGGCGCCCCTCTTCCTGGAGGCGTTCCTGCTCCCGCCGGAGCAGCCCCGGGCGGCTGGCCTGCAGGGCTTCCTTCATGTGCACGTAGGCCTTGGCGAGCTCCCCGCGTCGCTCGAGGATCTCGGCGTAGATGCCATGGCATTGCAGCAGCCGTTCGTGCATGCCCATGGCCTCGAAGCCGCCGATGGCCAGCTCGAACTCGCGGTCGACCTCGTCGGGCTCGTCGCGCCGGTCGGCGATCCTGCCCAGCCAGACGTGCGCCTCGGCGACGTTCGCCCCCTCCTCGAGCCGGTCCGCCACCGCCAGTGCCTCGCGAGCCCTGTCGTACGCCTCGTCGACGTTGCCCTCCTGCGTCGCGAGATCCGCGAGGCTGAGCAGCACATTGCTGCGGCCCGATTCGGCGTCCGGGCCCGAGGTGAGCTCGAGGCCGCGCTCCAGCAGCTCCCGGGCAGCCGCGAAATCTCCCCGCGTGATGAGCAGCTGCGCCAGGCTGTTTTCCGCCCGCGCGAGCGACACGCGGTCGCGCAGCACGTCCAGCAGCGCGACCGCCCGCATCGCGTATCGCGCGGCGGCCTCGACCTGGCCTGTTTCGTGATTGGCCACGCCGAGTGCGCTGTAGGCGCGCGCGGCCCGACGCAGCTCGAACACCGAGCCGCCCACGTCGATCGCCTGCCTGTACGCGTCGATCGCCTCGTCCCACTCGCGGTTGGCGACGTGAACGGCCGCCAGGATTCCCAGCAATCGCGCCTCAGTTGAAGGCGGCACCGGCTTCAGTGAGCGGCAGACCTCGAGCGCCTTGTGGGCAAGTGCCAAAGCGTCCTTCGATTGCGACGAAGTCGCCAGCGCGGCCTGAGCGCCGATGCACTCGGCAAGCATCACTCCGTCATCGACGGCTTCGAAGTGGGTGCGCGCGTCCGCCAGCAGCGCAGACGCCCGCTCGGGTTGCGCGGAGCCGATATAAGCCTGGGCAAGGAAGTAACGAATTCGGCCAAGTCGGAAGGCCGAGGTTCCACGATCGAGCAGCGAGCTGCCGAGCGCGATCGCGTCTTCGTTTCTGCCGTCGGCGACCAGAACCTCGAGCTCGAGCAGACTCGCCTGGGCGTCGTCGGCCGCGCCCACGGGCTCGGCAAGGAAGAACTCCACCGGTTTGCCGGTGCGTCGCGCGATGTGCTCGAGCGTGGGGAGCGAGGGGCGCGTTCGTCCTGTTTCGATCAGGTAGATGGCGGGAGCGGTGACGTGTCCCTTGCCCAGCTGCGCGAGGCTGAGGCCGGCTTCGACGCGCGCTTGCTTGACCGCGCCTGGACGGAGATTGATTCCAGGGAGACGACGACGCTTCGGCTGTGCGTCCGGCGCAACTGATGCGTCAGGACTGCCGCTCGTCACGTCGGTGACTGTATCGGAAACCAGATGTTGCGCAGGGCCCCGGAGGGGTCATTTTTCAGTTCAGCTACTCCGCCGCCTGAAATACCGCTAAGCCTCCAATACTTAACGTTGTTAAGTTAGACTTCTCGTCCATCAGGCCGCGGTCAGAGTGCTTCCCGCCGCGGCCTGGTTTCCCTCCCCGGCGTTTCCCTCCCCCTGAGAACACACCCCTTCAGGGGGAGGGTTTTCTATGCGGCCGGGTAGGTCCCAAAGAGCTTGATCTGCGCCGCCGCCTCCTCCAGGTCGCTCAGTGCGTCCTCCGCGTCCGCGGCCGCGGTTGCCTCGCCGTTGAGTGAGAAGTCGAGGTAGAACCGGTACTCGAACGGTCTGCCCATCATTGGCCGGCTGTCCAATCGCGTCAGGTTCACGCCCCGCTTCGCAAAGCAGTCGAGCGCGTGCGCGAGGCTTCCCGGCCGGTGCGCCGTAACGAAGGCAATAGATCCTTTCCAGTGCGATGACGCGTTGCGCGGCCGCGTTGGCTCACCTCGCTCGACGACCAGGAAACGCGTCCGGTTTTCGGAATCGTCCTGGATGGACTCCGCAAGAACGTAGAGGCCGTAGCG
>DATKFA010000066.1:0-4435 GCA_035511715.1 Candidatus Acidiferrum sp.
GCGACGACGACAGTGCCGCCCGTGAAGAAGCGCGAGGTCCGGGTCCACCGCGCGACCTTCACCGCGCCACCCTCAGCACCATCCGGCCGCCGCCGAACCTGGCGATCAGAACGACGAGGAAGAGCAGGTGCCCGGAGATGACCGCGAACTCCGGATTCAGCTGCGCTCCGAGGGTCTGCGCTACCCCCAGCGCGATGCCGCCAAGCAGCGTTCCCCACAAAGACCCCATGCCGCCGATGACCACCGCCTCGAAGGCGAATATGAGCTGGGTCGGGCCGCTGACGGGATCGAACACCGAGCGGATGCCCAGGAACAATCCGCCGAGCGCCGCGATCGCCACGGCGAGCGCCGTCGCCCACGCGTACGTGCCCCGGCTGTTGATTCCGACCAGCTCCGCCGCCTCCGCGTCCTCGGCCGTCGCCCGCATCGTCCATCCGAGGCGCGTCCGCGAGAGGAACAGCTGCAGGGCGCCGAACACCAGCACCGCCACGACGAGCACCAGGATCCCGAGCGCCGAGACCGAAAGGCCGCTCGCCACCTGCCAGCTCGCGGTCGTGAGCGATCCGGCGCTGCGCCCCAACGAGTGCACGTCCGGCGAGAAGATGATCAGGAGCAGGTTCTGGACCACGATCGAAAGCCCGAAGGTCGCGAGCAGCGGCGTGAGGATGCCCGACCTGAGGCTTCGCTCGAGGATCGTGAGGTGCAGGAGGTAGCCGAGCGCGATCATCACAGGCAAGGCGATGAGAAACGCGACGAACGGCGAGAGACCGAGGCGATCGACGATGACGAAGGTGATGTAGGCGCCGAGCACCGCGAGGTCACCGTGGGCGAGGTTGATGATGCGCATCACGCCGAACATGATCGAGAGGCCGCACGCGAGCACGGCGTAGAACGCGCCGAGGAAGACGCCCTGAAGAACTGCGTTGACGACTGTCACGCGGTGCGCCTGAGGCCGAAGTAAGCGCTGACCACCGTGTCGCGGTCCAGCGACTTCGCGTCTCCCTCGAGCACGACGCGGCCCTCGAGCATGCAGACGACGCGGTCGGCGACCTTGAGCGCCCGCGTCAGGTCCTGCTCGACCAGCACGACCGTCGCGCCCTCGGCGATGATCCCGGCCAGGGAGCGATAGACGGAGTCGACGACGACCGGCGCCAGCCCAAGGGAGACCTCGTCCAGCAGGAGCAGGCGCGGATTGCTCATCAGCGCACGGCCGATCGCGACGGCCTGCTGCTCACCGCCGGAAAGGTTCGCCGCCTCGACGTGTAGGCGAGCCTGTAACAGCGGGAAGACCTCGAGCACCGAGCGCACGCTCCAGCGTCCACGCCGTCTTCCGGCTGCTACCCGCAGGTTCTCTTCGACCGTCAGGCCCCCAAACAGGTGGCGGCCCTCGGGCACGAGCGCGATGCCCAGCTCCACGCGCCGGTGCGCGGCCAGGGCGGTGACGTCGGCGCCGTCGAAAACCACGCGGCCGCTGTGAGGCCGATGCGCGCCTGCGACCGAGCGAAGCAATGTGGTCTTGCCCGCGCCGTTGGCGCCGATGAGGGCGAGTGTCTGGCCCTGATCGACCCCGAACGAAACACCGCGCACGGCCTGCAGCAGGCCGTAGCGGCAATCGAGCGCTTCGACCTGCAGCAGGCTCACGCCTGGCCTCCGAGGTACGCGTCGACGACGGCGGCCTGCGCCACGACCTCCTCGGGTGCGCCCTCGGCGATGATCCGGCCCTCGTCCATGCAGACGAGGCGGCTGACAACCTGCATGAGGACGTGGACGATGTGCTCGATCCAGAGCACGGCGATGCCCCGGTCGCGCAGGCCCGACACGGTCTCGACGAGCGCCTCCGACTCCGCGTCGGTGAGACCGCCCCCGATCTCATCCAGGAGCAGGACGGCAGGCTGAACCGCGAGCGCGCGCGCGAGCTCGAGCCGTTTGCGCTGGAGCAGGCCCAGGCTCTCGGCGCGGCGGTTGGCCTGCGCGGTCAAGGCCGTCTGGTCGAGAACCTTCAGACAGAGGTCGTACGCGTCAGGGCTACGCTTGCGGGCGCCGGCGGTCGCGCCCACCAGGACGTTTTCGAAGACCGTCATCCCGCCGAACGGGCGCGGCACCTGATGGGTGCGCGCGATTCCCAGCCTGCACCGGTCGGCCGCGCCTTTGGAGGTGACGTCGCGGTCGCGGAAGACGACGCTGCCCTGGTCCGGCGCCAGCGATCCGGCGAGGACGCTCAGCAGCGTGGTCTTCCCCGCACCGTTCGGCCCGACGACGCCGACCGCCTCGCCCGCGCTCAGTCGGAGGCTGACACCGTCCAGCACTGCAAGCGCGCCAAAGCGCTTGCGGATGTCGACCGCGACCAGGACGGAGTCCGTCGTTCTATCCGCTATAGGGCTGCAGCGTGGAGGCCACCGGGACGTTGGGGTCGGCCGCGTTCTCGCAGATCACGAAGTCGATCGGCCACTTGCTCACGCCCTGCTTCCACTGGCCGCCGATGATCGGAGTGCTGACGACACCCGACACTGCCGATGTACCGGGACCGAAGTCCGGATTCTTGGTCCAGTCAAGGTTGCCGACCGGGGTCTCGACGGTCAGCGTCTTCATCGCGTCCACGATCTTCTGCTTGCTCTTCGGATCGCCGCTGGCCTTCAGCACGGCCGCGGCGACATCGAACAGCGAGAGGCTGGCGCCGAGCTGCTGGTTCCACTGCTTGCCTGTCGCCGACTCGTAGCCGTCGCCGAGCTGCTTGCTGGTCATGCCGGTGAGCGACGACTTGTACGGCCACGTGGGCGCCCAGTAGACGCCGGAGGCGAGTTTGTTACCGATCGCGCCGAGCGAGGTGACCTGCGACGGGAACAGGCCCGTCTTGGCGATCTGGCCGATCTTCACGTGCTTCGTGTAGCCCTGCTGGGCCGCCTGCTGCCAGAACGTCGCGAAGTCCGGCGGGATGGGGAACGTGTTGAAGATCTGGCAGTCCTCGGCGATGAACTTCTGGATCTGCGCGGTGTAGTCGTTGGTGCCGTCCTCGTACGCACCAGGGTCGACGATGGTGTAGCCCGCGCTCTTGAGCAGCGGGCCGAGCGCCCCGCGGATCGCGTTGCCGTCCGCGTCGTTGGGCCACATCACGCCGACCTTCTTGTTGGTCGGGACCTGCGGCCATAGATGCGTGTACGCGAGGAAGAACTGGAGGACGCCGAAGCAGTAGTGGAAGGTCCATTTGAATGGCGTCGGCTGCCCCACCTTCCCGCCGCGGCCGAGGTACCACGCCTCCCAGGGGACGACCGTAGAGATGCATGGGAGCTGCGCGGCCTCGCAGGCGTCGGCGACAGGATTGACCGTCTCCGGCGTCGAGGTCGTGAGCATCAGGTCGACTTTCTGGGCCTGGATCAGGTCGTTGGCGACCTGGGCGCCGACCGACGGCGTCGACTGGCCGTCACGCGACACGATCTCCACCGTGTAGTTGGTGCCACCGATGGTCAGCCCGCTCTGGAACGCCTTGCGCGCGAGACCGATGACGTAAGGGTCGGGCTCGCCGAAGCCGGCGGCCGGGCCGGTGATCGGGCTGACGAAACCGATCTTGATCGTGCCGGACGGCGTCGAGCTCGGCGATGAGGTCAGACACGATTCGACGACTCCCGGCAGGGCCAGACCACCCAGCACGAGACCTGTGGTCTTGAGCATCTCGCGGCGTGTGATTCCCACCTGAATTCCTCCCTCGTTCAGGGGTCGGAGCGCAATTGCTCCGTGTACCGACGATTGGAGTTTGAGCCGATTCATAATGCCCGTCAAGGGTGGTGAGCGAAGTGGAATTCGAGCCGCCGTATCTCTATCCCGAGTACCGCGCGACGCAGCTTCGCGCGCCCCATCAGCGGCCGGTCAGGCTGCCGGACCATTGGTTTCACCAGGCCCCAGGGCCGGTGTTCGGCCGCATCCGCGTGCGGCCCGAGGATTCCGACCTGACGCGGCAGCACGGCGGCGACCCCCTCGGCGAGCGAATCATTCTCACCGGGGCAGTCACCGACACAGACGGGCGGCCGGTGCGCGACACGCTGGTCGAGATCTGGCAGGCGAACGCCGCTGGCCGCTACGTCGACCCGGTCGACGACCACCCCGCACCGCTCGACCCGAACTTCACCGGAGCGGGTCGATGCCTGACCGATGAGAGCGGCCGCTACCGCTTCGTCACCATCAAGCCCGGCGCGTATCCGTGGCGCAACCACCTGAACGCGTGGCGACCGGCGCACGTGCACTTCTCCTTTTTTGGACCGTCGTTGGCGAGCCGCCTGGTCACGCAGATGTATTTCCCGGGCGACCCGCTCATCCCGCTGGACCCGATCCTGTCCTCCATCCCCGACCCGCGCGGGCGCGAGATGCTGGTGTCACGGCTCGACCTGGAGACGACGATGCCCGAGTGGGCGGTGGGATACCGGTGGGACGTGGTGCTGCGGGG
>DATKFA010000067.1:0-4970 GCA_035511715.1 Candidatus Acidiferrum sp.
GAGCCTTGCGGCGATCCCCCCGTGTCGTGGTAGGCCCAGAGCGAAGCGACGTGTGTCCCAGGCTGAAAGATCGCGACGTATAGAACGGGGTTTTCGTCGTTGGAAACGGCGAGGGCCGTGACAGATGGTTGCGGCGGCTGCAGGGACCTGAAGCTCTGACCGCCGTCGTCAGTGCGCCATAGCCCGCCTGACTTCGAACCGCCGCCGTCGCTGGCGGCGTAGAACCTGTCGAAGTGATCGGATATGAACGCCACTTGCGTGTAATCGGTGGCCGGCAATAGGGCGCCTCCACTCAGGGGAGCGAAGTTCGCGCCGTTGTCGTTCGAGATAAAGAGACCGGTGTTGGTGCCCACAACCAGCGGACGCACGTTGCCGGTCGGTGGCAGCGGTCCTGAAGCCAGCTTGACGACTGTCGCCCCCGCGATGGGCGGCGCGAGCGTCGTCCACGACGCTCCCGAATCGAGGCTCTCGTACAGAGGGAGCGATCCCGAGACCTGGGCGTCGCTGCCGGCAACAAGACGGACTGGTGCGTGGATGGCTTCGACCGCGATCGCGTCGATGCTGCGGTTCGACAGGGTGGACTGGCTCCACGAGCCGCCGTCCTGACTGATGTAGGCGCCCCTGTCAGTCCCCGCTGCGACGATGGTCAGTGAAAAAGCAAAGACGTGGACGATGCGACCCTCAAGTCCGACAGCGGGCGACCATGTCGTTCCACCATCGCGACTGATGAACGCGCCGCCGCCGCGCGTTCCCGCGAGCACGAGGCCCGACGTGTACTGGCTGTAAGCAATCGTCGTGACGACCGATTTCCCGGCGTGCACAACGGTCCACGTGGCGCCGCCGTTGGCGCTCCTGAGCAACGAACCTTCTGAGTTGCCGGCGAGCAGCACCTGGTTGTTGGATGGATCGACGGCGAGCGCGAAGACTGCGGTGCGTCCCTGATGTGGCAGTGAGCCAACCGCCACCCAGGTCGAATCGGGCAGCGCATTCGCGAGTGCAACGATCGATGCAATCGCGATCACCCACAACGCAAAGGAGGTCGCAGCGAGACGTGGGCCAAGACGCGACACGAGCCTGTCGATTATCACCCAAGCCCTCCTGTTGAGACTCTCAAACGCATGAGGGCCGGGTCGGTTTGCCTACAATCCGAGGGTGCTGGCTCGCGTTGGTGCCTGGCTGGACAGGGCCGCATTCAAACCCGCATCGCTCCCCGACGATCTCGTCACGGGACTTGCCCTGCTGCCCGCGGTCGTGGCGGGAATCGTCATCTTCAAAGTTCCAGCCGCGCAGATGCTCGGGGTTGCGCTCGCCGCCGGAAGCATCGGCGTACTGATCGGATACTGGTTCTTCCGCCGTCAGTTTCGCAGCTCAGTCGCCACTCCATTGCTCGCGGCCGTCTTCGGCGTGGCGTTGATCGGTGCTGGAGCAGGGCTCGTCGTCGCCGCGGAGATCGCGGTGCTTGCGGTGGTGCTCGAAGTTCTGCGCGTCCGATACATGCCCGCGATCCGTGCGCAGTCTGGGCTGCTTGCCTACGCGGCCGTGGCACTGCTGACGAGGGGACGGCCCTTCGCGTACGTCAACCCGGCCAACGGCGCGCCATTCGGCGATCCAATTGCGACCTGGTACCGGTTCTTCAGCCCGGCGTCGGCGCCGATCGATCCGATCCGCCTGTACGTGGGCAACGTGCCTGGGCCGGTCTTCGCCACATCGCTGCTGGCGGTCGCCGTAGGCGTTGCGTGGCTCGCGTACTCACGCCGGGTGAGCCTGGTCGTGCTCGTCGCGTTCGCCGCCGGCGCGGGGCTTGCCATCTACACGTTCCGTTGGGACGCGCTGTTCCAGCTCGACAGCGGCCCAACCTGGTTTGTGGCGGGACTCTTGCTCGCGGACCGCCGGCTGCTGCCCGATTCCTGGTCGATCCGACCCGTGCTCGGGTTCGCCGGTGGACTGTTCGCTGTCGGCCTTCGACACAACGGCCTCGGTATCGAAGCGGCGTTTTTCACGGTCGCGGCGGTGCAGGCCATCATGGCCGTGCTGGTGATCGCCTATTGGGCCGGTTCGATGCTGTTCGAGCGTTGGAAACGCACCCGCCGGCTCCGTCAGCGCGAGGCGAACCTGCGCGTCGTCAAGCCGATCTCCCGCGCCTCCTAGCCAAACTTCACCTCGGTTTTCTCGGCGCTCAGCGCATCACCGATGGCGCGGGCGCGCTTTTTGACCTCCGAAGTAACGGCCGCCCTCAGCGGTCGGAATGGCGTTACGGTGATGTGGAGCGTCCGGTTCTTGAGCACGTGCGTCCAGGTGCCGATGACCTCGCCCTTGAGGAGGACGCAGGCCGAGATCCACCCCGCCGTCCGGCTGACGCGTGACGCGAAGGCGCGGTCGACAAGGTGGTCGCGCGAGGCGTAGCCCATCAGATACGTGTCGAAGCCAGGAAGCATCTGCACCGGCTCGTCGATTCTCGCTCCGCGCAGCGAATCGAGATCCTTCTCCAGGATCTGCATGGTCACGCCATCGACGGAAACCGGCGACAGCTCGTCCTTCAACGCGGACCACGCTGCGTTGCCGACGCCGGGCCAGGCGCCCCACCAGCGGGCGAAGTCCATCTTCGTCGCGGGACCGTACGCGCTGAGGTAGCGGCTGGCCATCAAGGCCAGGGCTTTGTCCTTGTCCACCGGCCGCCACGACGGCAACCACTTCTCAGGCCGGACGAAAGTGACGCTCTGGCCGCGGTTGGGGCCGAAGCAGAGCAGCCCGCCGCGGGCGGCGGGCTTGAGCATGCCTCCCCAACCGGAGCCGAGCAGCTGACGCACGCGCGCAGACCTGCCCTTCCCGACGACGGCGATGAGCTCTTCGCGGGTCAGCGGCCTGCCGTCGAGCGCCGAGCCGACCTCGTCGACGATGTTCCAGAACTCGGTCTCCGTCGTCTGCATGTACTTGAGCCAGGACGGCCGCATCTGCGATTTCCAGAGCGCGCTCATCGCGCCGACGTAGAGCGGCAGGTCGTCGGATTTTGCCAGGTGCAGCGTGCCGCGCATAAGCCAGGTCTTGACGAGGCTGCGGTCCTTCCACAGCGCGTTTCTCACGTCTTCGACCTTGCAGTCGACGCGGACGGCCACCTGGAGCTCGGCGGCGGACATGATCTGCGCCTGGACACCGCCGATGTCGCCGACGACGTTCGAAAGGTCTCTGACAGACGCCCTGCCGTCCAGGTGATGGCGATGGAGCCGAA
Source organism: Candidatus Acidiferrum sp. (assembly GCA_035511715.1). Classification (GTDB taxonomy): domain Bacteria; phylum Chloroflexota; class Dormibacteria; order Dormibacterales; family Dormibacteraceae; genus 40CM-4-65-16. The sequence goes on from DATKFA010000067.1 coordinate 3,227, forward strand.
ATGCATGCACCTGGGGCCACGAAACCTCGACGGCTTTCAATCGAACAGCTCGCGTCCTCGGGTCACGAACTGGTCGCGGCGGGGGCCGGTCCCGACAAGCCGGACCGGCGCGCCGATCAGCTCACCGACGCGGTCGACGTAGTCCCGGCAGTTCTTCGGCAGGTCGTCCCAGCACCTGGCCGCGCCGATCTCCTGCTCCCACCCGGGCATCTCCTCGTAGATCGGCGTGCAGTGCTTGTAGTGGGAGATGTTGGCGATGGGGTGGTCGTAGCGCGTGCCGCGGAAGTCATAGCCGGTGCAGATCTTCAGCTGCGGCTGGTCGTCGAGGATGTCCAGGCGCATCAGCGCCGCGACGCCGACGCCGTTCAGCCTGGTGGCGTAGCGGGCGACGGCGGCGTCGAACCAGCCGATGCGGCGTGCACGGCCGGTCACCGTGCCGAACTCGTGGCCGCGCTCCCGAATCTGGTCCCCCACCTCATTCGTCAGCTCCGATGGGAAGGGCCCGTAGCCGACCCGGGACGTGTACGCCTTGAAGACGCCGATGGTGAGGTCGACCCTGGTGGGCGGGATCCCGCTCCCGGTCAGCGCGCCACCCGCGGTGGGATTGGAGCTGGTGACGTAGGGATAGGTGCCGAAGTCGAGGTCGAGCATCGTGGCCTGGGCGCCTTCGAGCAGGATCTTCTTCTTGCCGTCCAGCGCCTCCTGGATGATCGGGAACGTGTCCTTGATGTACGGGTCGAGCTCTTTCGCGTACCGCAGGTACTCGTCGAGCATTGCCTGCCAGTCGTAGGCGGGTTGCGCGTAGAGCCTCTCCAGGATCGGGTTCTTGACCTGGTCGACGACGAAGGCGAGCTTCTTGCGCATGAACGCCTCCTTCTGGAGGTCGCCGATGCGAAACCCGATCCTTCTTATCTTGTCCGCGTAGGCGGGGCCGATCCCCCGCCAGGTCGTGCCGAGGCGGTCGTCGCCGCGCACCTCTTCCTCGAGCTGGTCAAAGAGCGGGTGGTAGCGCATGACCATGTGCGCGCGTTCGCTGACGATGAGGTTTTGGGGTTCGATGCTCCGTTCCCTGAGCTGCGCGATCTCTTTGAGGAGCACGATCGGGTCGACCACGACGCCGTTGCCGATGATGCACCTGCAGTGCGGGTAGAGGATTCCGCTCGGGATGAGCTGGAACTTGAACTCGCCGTGCTCCGTGACCACGGTGTGGCCGGCGTTGTTGCCGCCCTGGGTGCGGATGACCATCTGCGCTTTGGAGGCGAGGTAGTCGATGACCTTGCCTTTGCCCTCGTCCCCCCACTGGCCGCCGACCAGGATGATGACCATGCTTACTCGGTGCCGGGCTCGGGCCGCCTCGTCTCCAGGTTGTAGAACCGCGTGTGGTCGCGGCGGAACTTGAGCTCGATCATGCCGGTCGGGCCATTGCGGTGCTTCGCGACGATAAGCTCGGCAATGCCGGGACGCTCGTCTGATTTGTAGTACTCGGGCCTGAATAGGAACATCACGACGTCCGAGTCCTGCTCGATCGAGTTGTGAGTTATCACATTTCCTGCCACGAAGTTGTGTAGATCTTCTACAGTCAGGTCATACACATCCTCTTCTCCGTCCGGGTCGATTGCATCGATCACGTCCCAGTACACGTCACTGATGGACAAGAGTTCGAGCTCATCTGATCTCACCACCTGGGCCAGCTTGAGAGCGCGCTCCCGGCCCAAATTCTGCTTGTAGATTCCAGTCCCGCTGT
>DATKFA010000068.1:0-4318 GCA_035511715.1 Candidatus Acidiferrum sp.
GGCATCAGAACTGCTCCAGGAACCGCAGGTCGGATTCGTAGAAGAGCCGGATGTCGTCGACGTCATGCTTCAGCATCGCCATGCGTTCGATGCCGAATCCCCAGGCGTAGCCGTTCCACTGCGTCGGGTCGATGCCTCCATAGCGCAGCACCTGCGGGTGGACCATGCCGCACCCGCCGACCTCCAGCCATCCCTTGTGCCGGCAGCTCTTGCAGCCCACCCCACCGCAGATGCCGCACGAGACGTCGAACTCGAAGCTCGGCTCGGTGAAAGGAAAGTAGCTCGGGCGCACGCGGACCTTGCGGTCTAGGCCGTAGAGCGACTGGATCATGTACAGGAGCGTGCCCTTCATGTCGCCCACAGTCAGGGCCCTGTCGACGGCGAGTCCCTCGACCTGTGAGAAATAAGGAAGGCGCGTGGCCTCGGGGGCGTCACGGCGGTAGCACCGCCCGGGTGTGATGATGTAGATCGGTGGCTCCTTGATCCGCTGCATCGCGCGGATCTGCACCGGCGACGTATGCGCGCGCAGCAGCAGCTCCGGGCTGAAGTAGAACGAGTCCCAGTTCTCCCGCGCCGGATGGCCGGCCGTGATGTTGAGGGCTTCGAAGTTGTACCACTCGGTCTCGACCTCGGGGCCGAGCTCGACCTGGTAGCCGAGCGATTCGAGCACGGTCTCGATCTGCCTGCGCACCTGCGTGAGGACATGGAGGTGCCCCCGCTCCAGCGGCGGGCCGGGAAACGTGATGTCGATCGCCTCCGTCTCGGCGAGGTCCGCCAACCGCGCGCCTTCGAGGTCGGCGCGTCGCGCCGCCAGCGCCGCCTCGATGGCCCGCTTCGATTCGTTGACCGCCTTGCCCAGGGCTGCCTTCTGCTGCGCATCCAGCGACCCGATGCCCTCGAGCAGCTTGCTGACCCGGCCGCTCTTGCGGCCGAGGTACTCGTTCTCGAGCTGGTCGAGCTCCTGTGACGACTGCGCCTTCCCGATCGCTGTGAGGGCTTGGCCGGTCAACGCTGAGGGGTCGCTCATGCCGCCCTCCTCCGCCTGATCTCGAACAGGATCAGCGCCGCCGCGGCGGCGACGTTCAGGGATTCCACGCCCTCCGTGAGCGGCACGGTCACCAGCTTGAGGTCCTTGCGAGAGAGGCCGTGGGCTTCGCTGCCGAGAACGATCATGCCCGCAGACTCTATCGGCGCCTCGGCCAGCGGTGCACCGCCGGTCGCGGCGGCGCCGTAGCCGTCGAGCCCGGCGAGGTCCTTCCACTGTGCCCTTGCGACCTTCAGCCGGAACACGTTCCCTGCCGACGCGCGCACGGCCTTCGGCCCGTACGGGTCGGCCGTGCCGGGGAGCACGACGAGTGCCGGCGCTCCAGCCGCGGCAGCGGTGCGGGCGATGGCGCCGACGTTCCCGGGATCCTGGACCCGGTCGAGCACCACGACGGGCCAGCGGGCCCTGTGCGCGGCCTCGATCGCTTCGGAGAGGGAGGCCTCTTCAACGTGAGCGATGGCGATAGCGCCTTGAGGCGTGACGGTCTGCGTCGCCGCTCGGAAAGCTGCCGGCGACAGCGTCAGGCGCACGTCGGTGTGGAACGGGAGCCTGTCACCCTCGCGCACCGCGATGAGCTCGAACCTCAGCCCGGCCGCCTTCGCCTCGGAGAGCACGCGAGGACCCTCCAGGAGGACGAAGCCTGGCTCGCGCCGGTGAGCGAGACGCCGAAAGCGACGGACGACCTCGTTGTCCGGGCTGCTTATGAGCTGGTCAGGGCTCAGTCGCGGCACGGCGTCGAGAGATTCGGCGGATAGGCCGCCGAGGCCAAGGAGCCGACGAGCACGCGAGGGAGCGCATCGCGTAGATGCGTGACCGAGCGCGCGCAGGAGGCGACGCTGGCATTCGGCGAGCATAGACGCCGAAGATCCGACGACGCTGCTGCGGCTGAGCCCTTACAGGTTCTCTTTTGCAACCTCCACCAGCCGGGCAAAGGAACCGCTGTCACGCACGGCCAGGTCAGCCAGCATCTTGCGGTCGATCTCCACTCCGGCCTGGCGAAGGCCGTGCATCAGCTTGTTGTATGGCAGCCCCGATTGCCGGGAAGCCGCGTTGATCCGCGCTATCCACAGCGCGCGCATCTCGCGCTTGCGGCGGCGCCGGTCGCGGAACGCGTAAGCGAGGGCGTGCAGGACGGCCTCGTTGGCGGGCCGGAAGAGAAGCTTCTTGGAGAGGCGAAAACCCTTCGCCCGGTCCAGGATCCTCTTGTGGCGGCGGTGCGCCGGGACGCCACGCTTGACCCTGGCCATCTAGACCCCCAGCGCTCGGCGAACGGCCTTGGCGTCGGCCTTCGCCACCGGCTGCTCGGTGTGGTCCTTGCGCTTGTGCTTCTTGGACTTCTGGTGCAGGCGGTGACTCATCCACGAGTTGCGCCGCACCAGCTTGCCGTTGCGCGTCACGCGAATTCGCTTGGCGATGCCTTTCTGCGTTTTGATCTTAGGCACTGGTTGCCGCCTGCTCCTTCGGCGCTGCGGCTCCCTGGCGGGAGGGCGCCAGGATCATGAACAGGTTCTTGCCCTCGAGCAGCGGCTGGCGCTCGATGACCGCGAACGGCTTGGCGTCATCCGCCACCCGCTCCAGGATCTTCCTGCCGATCTCCTGGTGGACCATCTCGCGGCCCCTGAACATGATCGTCACCTTGACCTTCTCTCCTGCTTCGAGGAACTGTCGCAAACCCTTGAACTTGGTCTGGAAATCGTGCTCGGCGACCTTGGGCCGCAACTTCATCTCTTTGAGCTTGATGACGTTCTGCTTGCGCCGCTGGTCCTTCTCGCGCTTGACGGTTTCGAACTTGTAGCGTCCGTAGTCCATCAGCCGGCAGACGGGCGGGCTCGCTTGCGGAGCGACTTCCACGAGGTCGAGTCCCTTCTCGTTGGCGATACGCAGGGCGGCGTCGAGAGACAGCACTCCGAGCTGGTTGTTCTGGTCATCGATCAGACGCACTTCGGAGCTGCGGATCTGATCGTTGATCCTTAGCTCTTTAAACGGTATGGGACGCTACCTCGGTCAAATTCAGTGCTGCTACCTATTCCTCCATTCAGATAAAACAAAACGGACAGCTAGCGCCGTCCGCTTCGTGAACCCGTTCGGACCGGAGGCCCTGGGGGTGAGGGCGGCGCCCTGCTTCAGAGCGTGGATCGTACCGGAAACGTAACCGGGTGCGCAAAATGTCGTTGCTCTCGTCGATGGGAACGCTGCCCTACGTCTCAGCACCCAGCAAGGCGGCGACGCTTCTCGTGGTCGCCGCGATCGCTGCCTCGTGCAGCGTTGGCCCGTTCGGCGGCTCCAACAAGAGTGCCGGCCACAGCCCATCACCAAGCCCCTCGGCGTCTGCGTCGCCGCAGGTGACCGGCACACCCTCAGGTGCTCCGGCCTCCACCCCCGCGCCCCAACCTGTAACCGGGGCTTATGGGGTGCTCTACGGCAGCCAGGCCGCGAGCAGCTACACGGTCAGCATCATCGGCGTCGACGGCAAGGTGGTCGCCTCCGCGCAGGTGGGCACCCCGCCCGTCGCGTCGTGCGCCAACGCCGCGGCCGCCGTGACTTCGCCCCCACTGAGCACGAGCAGCTCGCGCGTCTACTTCGAGGATGCTCAGGGCGCCGTTCACTACCTCGGACCGGATGGCGCCACGGGTATGGCGACGACGGTGCCCGCGCCGAGCGCATCGCGCCGGGCAATGTTCTCCGTGAGCCCCGACGACTCGCGCATCGCCGTCATCGTCGACGACTTCAACTCTTCCGGCGCCGCGACCCGGCTTTACGTCGAGAACCTCACCGGCGGTGGCAATCACCTCGACCTGTTCAGCCAGACCGGCGCCTTCTCGTTGTGGCCAATCGGCTGGCACGGAACCAACAACCTGGTGCTCGCGAAGACCCCCGCATGCACGCAAGGTGGTGGACCGTTCTGCTGCGGCCCCCGCGAGCTCCATGTCGTCGATCCGGCCACCGCGACCCGCCGCTTCACGCTAGGCGACTACAGCAGCTGTCCGATCAGCGGCCCTCCCTCGCCTTCCGGGGTCGTCTGCGAGAACGGCACCGACTTCACGCAGGGCAAGTGGCTGAACTGGACGGCCGGCACCGTGCGCACCCTCGCCCTCAACGGGCCGGCTTTCACGTATGTGTCGCCAGGCGGTCAGTTCGTCGCGTTCGTGGACAACAACGGCACGTCGTTCACGATCGGCGCTCCCACGATCGCCGGGATGTTCGCGTGCACGTGGATCGACGACAACCACGTGCTCTCGGGCGGCGACGCCCAGCATCAGCCGCGAGTTGCGA
>DATKFA010000069.1:0-7484 GCA_035511715.1 Candidatus Acidiferrum sp.
TGGTCTCTGATCTGACGAAGCTCGTCGAACGACGGCGTCGGGTCTCCCTGCGAGGGGCCCATCGCCATCAAACCCTTCACATCGAGCAGCTGGGAGGTGCGGGCGACCAGCTCAACCGCCTGCTCTGGCGCCACACCGCTCTTCTGCGGCTCTCGCGCAACGTTGACCTCGACCAGGACCTGCTGATGGGAGTTGTACCGCGCCAGTGCCTCCGCAAGGTGCATCGAGTCGAGCGTTTGGATGAGGGCGAAGTGGTTGGCGGCGACCTTGACCTTGTTGGTCTGGAGGTGCCCGATAAGATGCCAGGTGGCCCCATCCACCTCAGCCATCTTGGCCAGCGCCTCCTGGACGCGGTTCTCGCCCAGGATGGCCAGCCCGGCGCTCAGGGCCGCCCGGCACACCTCGGCGCCGAAGCCCTTCGTGACCGCGACGATCGTGACCTCGTCGGGATCGCGCCCTGCCCGTTCGATGCCGGCACGGATCCTGCGGAGGTTCTCGGCGACCGTCACCGCAGGGCGACGATCGCGCCGAACCGAGTGCCGTCGGGATGCCGGCGGTGCGACGGAAAGAGGTAGCTCTCCTTGGTGCACATGCCGATGTCCCAGACGGCTCTGGCGCCCGCATCTTCGAGCTGCGCCGTGTTGGCCGCGGCCAGGTCGAGCATCCACTTGCCGCCCGGACCGGGGTTCACAAACCGCGCGTCGAACTTCGTCGCGACCTCCTCACCCACCTCGTAACACCGCCCGCATATGCCGGGGCCGATCCCGGCCCTGATGAAGCGGCAGCCGAACTCCTCGCGCATGAACGTCACCGCGGCGCGCGCGACCCCGGCCTGCGTGCCGCGCCATCCGGCGTGAACGAGGCCGGCGACGTGCTTCTCCGGGTCCCACAGGACGATCGGGAAGCAGTCCGCGTACGTGGCGAAGATCGCGATGCCAGGCCGGTCGGTGACCAGCGCGTCCACGTCATCGACCGACTCCGCCGGCTCGTCGACCCGGGCCACGTCCGCGCCGTGGACCGAACCGATCGTCGTCAGCCGGACTCCATCCAGCCCCAGCGCGCTCGCAAAGGCCTGGCGAGAGGCGAGCACGGCGTCGCGGTCGGTGGCGTGCTTCAGACCGACCGAGCCGAGGGCGACGGTCGAGAATCCATGCACCAGCCCTGGCTCGTCGGCCAGCTCGGGGACGTGGAGCGCCGCGGGGGTCGTCCTCACCGTCGCCAAGCGTAAAGAGGTTTCCCGCGACTGCCGGCGCTCGCGGCTATTTCAGCGTTCCGTTGCCCGCGAGCGCCGGCGCTCGCGGGTTTCGCGACGGACGGGCGACTACGAACGGCGCGAGCTCAGTACCTGCTCGATCTCTCGCTTGACCTGCTGGAGGTCCATGAACTCCCGGTACACGGACGCGAAGCGGATGTAGGCGACCTCGTCCAGGTCCCGGAGCCGCTCCATGACCATCTCGCCGATCTCCTGGCTCGGGATCTCGACACGTCCGGAGCGGCGGAGCTCGGCCTCGATGTCGTCCACGATCGCCCGCAAACGCTCGGGCGAGATGTCCCGCTTCTCCGTCGCCTTCTTCAGGCCGTTGAACAGCTTCTGTGGGTCGAAGTCCTCGCGCCGTCCATCCTTCTTGGTGACGAAGAACGGCACGGTCTCGATGCGCTCATAGGTCGTGAAGCGCTGCCCGCACTGCAGGCATTCTCTCCTCCGGCGGATCGCCTCCCCGACCTCCGAGTCGCGGGAGTCGACCACCTTCAGGTCGTGGTGACCGCAGTACGGGCAACGCAAACAAAACCCCTTGTTTACTTACATCCGGTTGCGAAGGAATGCCGGGATGTTGATGTCGCCGAGCTCTTCCACTCCGAACTCGGGCCGCTCGATCGTACGACGCGCCGGTTCCTGCCTCGCTTCCTGCTGCGTCTTGCCGGTGAAGCCGGTGGCGATGACCGTGATCTTGATCTCGCCCGCCATGGTGTCGTCGCGGACGACGCCGAAGATGATGTACGCGCCGGGGTCGGCCGCCGATCGCACGATCTCGGCCGCGCGCTGGACCTCCTGGAGGGTGATGTCCTTGCCGGCGGTGATGTTGAAGAGGATGCCCTTGGCGCCGTCGATCGACGTCTCGAGCAGCGGGCTCGACACCGCCTGCTTGGCGGCGTCCTCGGCGCGGGAGTCGCCGGCTCCATGGCCGATGCCCATGAGCGCCTCGCCCGCGTTTTCCATGATCGCCTTGACGTCGGCGAAGTCGAGGTTGATGACGCCGGGTTGAGTCACCAGGTCGGAGATGCCCTGGACGCCCTGGCGCAGGACGTCGTCAGCCATCCGGAATGCCTCTTCCAGCGTCGTCTTGGAGGAGGCGACCTGCGCAAGCCGGTCGTTGGGGATGACGATCAAGGCGTCGACCTGGCCACGGAGTGCCTTGATGCCTTCCTCCGCGGTGTCGTTGCGGATTCGGCCTTCGAACCCGAACGGCCGCGTGACCACTCCGATGGTCAGCGCCCCTGCCTCCTTGGCCAGCTCCGCAACGATCGATGCCGAACCGGTGCCCGTCCCACCGCCCATGCCGGCGGTGATGAACACCATGTCGGAGTCCTGCACTACCGCGGACAGCTCTGTCCGGGATTCGTCCGCCGCATCCCGGCCGCGCGTCCAGTCGCCGCCGGCGCCCAGGCCCCGCGTGACCTTGTTCCCGATCTGGACTTTGACGTCGGCCTGGCAGCGCTCGAGCGCCTGCTTGTCGGTGTTCACGGCGACGAACTCGACCTTCAAAGCCTTCGAGATCATGCGGTTGACGGCATTGCCGCCGCCGCCGCCGCAGCCGACGACCTTTATTCTTGCCCGCCCCTCGTGCAACTGGCTTTCTTTCATCTCGATCAGGTGATCCTCCTTCGCATTTCGCTTGGCCATGGCGAGCTCGAGCTGGTTCTTGGTGTGTTCTCTAGAAAAAATCTCTCAGCCACCTCACTGTTTTTTGGTACGTGGTGCCGAAGGTGACTGGCTGACGCGTGTTTGCGTACTCCGTCCGCGCTCGCGCTCCCCACTTCACCAGCCCGGCGGCGACGGCAAACGACGGGCCGTGCGCCCTGTCCGCGAGACCCGTCAGCCCCAGCGGCTGACCGAGTCGCGCCGACGTGTTGAACACCGCCTGAGCGGAGTCCATCGTTCCCATCAACCTCGACCCACCGCCGGCCACGACGACGCCGGCCGGAAGCAGCTGGTCGAAGCCCGACTTGCGCACCTCTTCCCGGGCCATCTGGAAGATCTCGACCATGCGCGGGCCGATGATCTCGGCCAGGAACTTGCGTGGTAGCGCCTGGATGCGGTCGCCGCCCACCTGCCTCACCTCGACGCGCTCGCCCTGGTCGATCACCTCGGGCAGCGCGTGGCCGTAGTTGAGCTTCAGGTTCTCGGCTTCGTCGAGCGTCGTGCGCAGGCCGATGGCGATGTCGCTCGTCACGTGGTTGCCGCCGACCGGGAGGACCGCGAGGTGTCTGGCCGATCCGTCGTTGTAAACGACGACGTTGGTGGTTCCGGCGCCGATCTCGACCAGGCACACGCCGAGCTCGATCTCCTGCGCGCTGAGCACTCCTTCGCCGCCCGCGAGCCCGACCGCGACCACGTCCTCGACGTCGAAGCCGGCGCCGTGCACGCACTTGATCACGTTCTGGATCGCGGTTTGGGCGCCGGTGATGATGTTGGTCTCGACCTCGAGGCGGCGACCGGTCATGCCGACGGCGTCGCGCACACCGTCCTGGCCGTCGACCGTGTAGGCGCGCGGGATCACGTGGATGACCTGGCGGTCGCTCGGCACGCTGATCGCCTTCGACGCCTCGACGACCCGCTGCACGTCGTCGTCCTCGATCTCGTGGTCCGGGTGCGCGACCGCGACGACGCCCGTGCTGTTCTGGCTCCACAGGTGCGTGCCGCCGAGGGAGACGACGACCGAGTCGATCTTCTGTCCGGCCATGCGCTCCGCCTGCACCGTCGCTTGCTGGATCGACGCGATGCACTTCTCGAGGTTGACGACCACGCCCTTGCGCAAGCCGTCGGATGGGCTCTCGCCCACCCCCATGATGGTCACGGGCGACCCCGACGCAGCGACCCCGTCGCCGGCGTCAGACTCTGCTATGACCACCGCGACCCGGGATGTGCCCAGGTCGAGACCCACGGTTTTCTTCCGCCGCGACAAAACTGTGCTGGAACGCCTCCTGGAACGACGATGGGTGTGACTGCTTGGCGGGTTGCGGGGATTATATCGGCTCCCGGGCGTGTTGAGAACCTAGATTTTGTGGGTCCCCGAGATTTGCGCTCTAGGACTTGTGGCTAGCAGGTCTTCTAGTGGGTCGTCTGGGGGCAGGTCGCCTTCGCGGTGGTGATCCGATCCATGTCCGGCTTGATGTACTGGGCGATCTCGGCGAACTTGACCATTCCCTGCAGGTAGAGGTCGTAGCTGTTGTCGTTGTAGCCGCTGATCGCCAGGCTCACGCCCTGCTCCATGCCCTGCCAGTCGTACTTGAACTGGTTGACCCCCCGGGCGATGCAGGCCGGGATGTCGCGCTGATGGCTCAGTGCGTCATCTCCCGTGATCATCGCCTAGTCGGTGGCGATGAGGTCGGGCTTGCAGGCGGGGACCATGGTCTTCGGGCTGCAGTCCAGGCGGTGGCTGGTCGAGCCAGGCGGGTTGTGTGGGCATCTGGGCGCCTGGATTCTATTAAGTCGTTTGCTAATTGCTTCAGGGTTAGCTGAGAAAGGCTGCGAAGAGGGTGGATGGGTCGGTGTGGGTTGCTATTGAGTTGGGTCTGGCGGATAGGATTTACTAGGTTTTACTTGACAGCTGGTACAAAAGTTTGTACACTGTTCTTGTGCTCGATCTGTCCCGCGATCCCGTCTTGCTGACGCACGAAAATGCCGAGGTCCTCGTTCTTCTCCGCCACGCGATTGACAAGCTGGACCTCGACTTCTCTCGGCTCGCGGCTGAATTCGACCAGGAGATGTACTGGGACCACGAGGGGGCCAACAGCGGCATCGACTGGATCCGCCACAACTGTCACATGACCTCGAATGCTGCGGCCGACCGGATCGCGGTGGGCAAACGGGCCGACGACCTGGTCGAGAGCGTGCAATCCATGAATGACGGCGACATCGGCTTCGCGCACCTGACAGTGATGACGCGGACAGCCAATGCGGTGGGCGACGCATTCCAGGAGAAGAAGCTGCTCCAACTCGCCAAGGAGAACTCACCGGGCAAATTCCACTATCAGTGCCTGCACTACCGGCACGCGGTCGACCCCAATCGGTACGCCGAGGAGCAAGCCGGCCAGGTGCATGGCAACGAGCTGCACATGAACAGGCAGGACGACGGGTCCTTCTACCTGGTCGGCATGCTGGATCCGGTCGGTGGGGCGCAGCTGCGCAGCGCGCTGGAGCCGCTCGCGAAACCGATGGGCAAAGACGACCACCGCACGCGGCCGCAGAGACTTGGCGACGCAGTCATCGAGCTCGCGGCGACCAAGCAGAACGTGTCGATGCAGGTCACGGCTTCGGTCGAGACCTTGCTCGGTCTGGTCGGCGCGCCAGGCGCCGAGAGCGAGTTCTCTCTACCCATCTCTTCCAAGACAGTGGAACGGTGGGCATGCGACTGCAGCCTGAGCCGGGTGCTGCTCCAGGACTCGGTCGTCATCGACGTCGGTCGCTCGGAGCGAACCATCAAAGGTCCGCGACGCCGAGCCTTGATCGCGAGAGACCGGCATTGCAGATGGCCGGGCTGCGAGCGGCAGGCATCGTCGTGTGACGGACATCACGTGATCCACTGGATGCACGGCGGCGAAACGACGATCGAGAACCAGGTGCTGCTGTGTCACCGGCATCACTGGAAAGTCCACGAGGGCGGCTGGCAGCTGATCAAAACTGATGACACCGTCATCCCGATCGCGCCAACGATCAACTTCGGAATGGCGCGGGGACCGGACTAGCTCCAAGCCCTAGAGGTAATGGCGCCGAATCGCGCCGAGGTTGTTGAAGATGCGGACCCCAAACGCGACTATCGCGGCGATCGAAAGGTCCACGCCCAGCTTGTCGCCGAAATACGTCAGGCCGCCCGCGAGCGTCATGTTCGTGAGCAGCCCGCTGAAGAACACGCGCGGCTCGAACGTGCCGGCGATGTACGCCTTGAACGCACCGAAGATCGAGTCGAGCGCCGCCAGCAGTGCAACTGCGGTGTAGCGCGCATAGGTGATCGGGATCGTGACCGGCGACAGCAGGCCGAGGATCACGCCGACGATCGCGAACACGATCGCGATGACGATTACTTGCAAGCGTTTGGGGAGGTCGCGGCGGCGGGCGAGGGTGGCGCCGGCTCGCGCGACCTGTAGCCGACGGCGGGCTCGGACGGATTCATCACGTTGACGTAATCCAGGTCGCCCGAGGAGTAGTCGACGTTGCCATTTCCCTTGATGGCCTTGAGGGCGTTGAGCTTGTCGTGCAATGCCGTGAACTCTTCCGGCGTCAGAACGCGGCCAAAGTAAACCTTCCAGCCGCGCTTGGCCACCATCGTCAGGTCGCCGCACGAGTCGAAGATGAAGCTCGCGACGTCCTGGCCGATCAGCGTCGGCATCGCGCGCTGCATGTTGATCAGCGCGGTCAGCAGCTGCGCGTCGATGGCGTGGTCACCCACGCGCGGATCGGCGCCGGCGGGACCCTGCACCGTCACGAGGCCGGCGGAGCTGGGCGTCGGACCAAGCACGACCGCCTGGCTCGACAGCAGAAACAGCTTCGCCGACGAGCCGGCGTGGTAGGCCGCGACTGGCTGCCACTCACTGACCTGCACCGTGACGGTGCCGGGAAACTGCGGCTGGACCGTCGCGGTGCGCACCCACACCTGGTCGAGCAGGTGCTGCTGGGCCGAGACGGCATCGACCGAAAGCAGCGAAGAGCTGCCCTGCAGGCCGGTCGCCTGCGCGACCTGCCCCGCGGTCAGGTGCCCCGCCCCGACGACATCCACGGTGTGGATCGCGAGAGCCGGGCCAAACCACAGCCAACCCAGCAGCGCCGCCTCGAGGCCGGCGACCAGCGTCGCGATGACGCGACGGGTCCATGGCACGTGGGGTTCCCGGACCGATTTCTCCGGCCGCGTCCACAAGCGGCCGCGTAGAGGCTCGGTCCGCTCCAGCCCGTTGGGCCACGGTGCACGGGGAAGCGTCGAGCTCCGCGCAGCGGCGCGGCGGCGAAACCTCATGTGGCCGCGGGCCCCACGGAACGTTGGTGCCGTCCCACCGCGTGGTCGACCAATCGTTGGCACAGCTCGTCGAATGGAATCCCCGCGGCGCGCGCGGCATCGGGCAGGAGTGAGAGCTCCGTCAGGCCGGGGACCGTGTTCACCTCGAGCAACCAGGGCGCGCCCGAGGCGTCGACGATGATGTCGACCCTCGCCATTCCGGAGCAGCCCAGCTCCCTGAACGCGCGCGCCGCCGCGTCCGACGCGGAGGCACGC
>DATKFA010000070.1:0-2475 GCA_035511715.1 Candidatus Acidiferrum sp.
CTCATGGATTGCCTCTCGCAGTCGCCGAAGCCTATCACTGACGGCTCTGTCTTGCATCACAGCAAAACCGACCATCAATGACCGCTACGGGTCATCCGCGACCGAACCGGTCGAACCTGCCAGACAATCGATGTCCGCTTCTCTCCGAAAGCGACCGAAGCGCTGCTTTGCAGCGAAATGACGCGAAGGGCCATAACCGGAAACGTTAATCATTCGGTGGCCTTTTCACGAGAGTTCGTCGAGCAGCGCCTTTGCTTCCTTCAGGTCACGAGTGTCGAAGCCCTCGGTGAACCAACCGTAGACCGGCGCGAGCAGAGCGCGGGCCTCAGCGTGCTTGCCCTGGTCTCGCCGGAGTCGGGCGAGACTGATCGAGGACCGTAGCTCGAATGACTTGGCGCTCTGCCCCCGCGCCGTTGCCAGCGCCTGCTCAAAACAGGACTCGACGTCGGCCTGGGATGCACCCTGCGCAGACAGCAACTCACCCTCAAGCCGCCGGAGCTCCGCCTCCCACATGTGATCGTTGTTCCGCGCGACGAGATCCGTCGCTTGGGCGATGACGCTCAAGCCCTCTTCGGCGGCGCCTGCTTGCAGGTGACTTGCCGCCAGCATGCACAGATATCGGATCTGATACCAGCCGACCCCCAAGGCGAGCCGCTCAGTGGCACTCTGGCCCATCAGCGCCAGCCCCGCCTCGGTGGCTCCTTGCTGAGCCATCACCCAGCCTCTCAGGATCAGGCCGCTCAGCCGGAAGTAATGCAAGCTGTGCTGATCGGCGAGACTGATGATCGCATCGGCATGCCCCCGCACCGCCGCCGTTTCGCGAAGAAGCTCGGCAAGCCCTGCGCCACCGTAGACTCGCACATGAGCGGTGAGGTTCGCCTGGTTCAATACCTCGGCGTACTGCAACGCCGCCACGCTCCAGCATCGCGCCTGCTCCGGATAGCCCAGGATCCAGAGGATGACCGCGAGATACGGGAGCGCCGAAATCTTCGGATCGTGGACGAAATGGACCGGTGGCGGGCGATGTCGGCTCGGGTCATAGAGGCGCAAGATCGTCTCGAATTCGGAGCGCGCTTCGACAAACGCTCCGACCTGCAGGGCTGTGAGCCCGGACAGGCGGTGCGCCGCCAGCCGAAGAGCCGCATCCGCGGTGCGCTCCGACGTGCGCCGCGCTTCTTCGGTCAGCTGCCGCATCATGCCATAGTCACCGCGCACGAAATGATACGTGAACTCACCGCTGAGCGTGGCGAACAGGGCGCCCGTGTCTCCGAGCCGCTCGCACAGAAGGCGCGCCCGACTGTAGGCCGCACCGGTTTGCGGTGCGGCGTAGCCGTGGACAGCGATCAGCGGCGTGCCGATCGCTGTCTGCAATGTGAGTTCCTGCCGGTCCCGCTCCGGACACGCCGGCAGCCTGTTCAGCGCCTCCAGCCCTTTCGACAGGTGGCTGATCGCTTCGAGATTGGCGGAGCGCTCGGCGGCGCTTCTGCCAGCCCGCAGCCAATAGCCGACGGCCCGGCCGGCCAGCCCGGCCTCGGTGAGATGCTGCGCCAGCATCTCGGGCTCGGTCTCGGCGACCGTCGGAAAGCGCTCCTCGAGAACGGCGGCGATCCGCGCGTGGATCTGCTGCCGCCGACTTTTGAGCAGGCTCTCATGGGCAACATCTTGAACCAGGGCGTGCTTGAAGCTGTAGCCGACCTTGGGTGGCGCGCCGCGCCGGAAGATCAGCTCCGCGGTGAGCAGCTGGGCGAGCGCATCCCCGAGCGCATTCTCACCGAGCGATGCCACCGCGGCCAGAAGCTCGTGGGAGAACTCGCGTCCGATACAAGCGGCCATCTGAGCCACCTCCTTGACCGACGCCAGTCGATCGAGCCGGGCCATTAACGAGTCCTGCAGCGTCGCCGGGATTGCCAACGGCGGTAGCGGGCCAGTCAGCTCGTAGCAGTCGCCCGTGTCCTCGAGGAGGCCGGACTCAAGTACTGTCTTGGTCAGCTCCTCCACGAACAAGGGTACGCCGTCGGTCTTGGCCAGGATCTGCTCGAGCACCTCATCTGGAAGCCGCTTGCCCCCGGACACCCGCCCGACGACGGCAGCGCCTTGCCGCCGCGCCAGCCGGCTCAGCGAGAGCGTGGTGACGTGCCCGTGCCCGGTCCACGGCGGGGCGAACTCTGGCCGGAAAGTGATCACGGCCAGCACCCGCAGGCGCTGTACCCGATCGACAACCCGGCCCAGCAGCTCGAGCGTGGTTGGGTCGATCCAGTGTACGTCCTCGTAGAGCGCTAGCACTGGTTGGCGCGATGCCAAGCCCGCCACCTGATCGAGGAGCGCTTGGAATATCCTCTCCTTCTTGTGCTGCGGGCTCAGGTCCAATGGCCGATAGCGCCCACCGGTTGGGATTGCGAGCAAGTCCGCGAAGAGCGGAGCGCTCTCTTCGACCTTGTCCACCGCGAGGGCCAGCATCGCCTCTAGCTTGTCGAG
>DATKFA010000071.1:0-4508 GCA_035511715.1 Candidatus Acidiferrum sp.
ATCGACGATGGGGATGCCCTCTCGGTGCGCCTCTTCCTCCAGCCGCGCGAGGACCTTGTCGCGCCTGGGCACCAGGCTGTCGAGGTACGCCTGCATGTCGTCGGTGACTTCCACGGTTCTCATCGCGGCTCCTTCCAGAACTGGTCGACCAGCGGCTGCAGGCTGACGATATAGCCAGCCAGGCAGTCGACGGTACGCTGAAGCACGTCCTCGTCGAGGCGGGGCGCACCGAGGGTCTCGTAGAGGCGCGACCAGCCGCGGTCCCAAGGCTCCAGCTCGGCACGGGGCAAGCTCGCCTTGACCTCGACCATGCGCTCGCGAAAGAAGTCGAACGCCGCCTCGTTAAGCTCGGCCGACGATTCGAAATGCAAGCCAACCTCGAGCCGGCCGGCGCCTGTGTGGTGCCAGGTCTCGTAGTGAAAGGCGGGCTCGTCGAAGTAGACCTTCATCAACCGCCCGCGCCCGCGTGTCGTGCGGAAGCTGCGCAGCTCCCCAGGCAGCTTCGGCTTGATTCCCTTGCGCAGGCCGGCGAAGAAGTCAGATGGCGCGAGCAACACTTATGTAAGCTCGGAACCGGATTGGCCTACGTACCAACCGTCGTCGAGAACGAGGGCGGCAACCGCGAGCGGACGTTCGACATCTACTCGCGGCTGCTGAAGGACCGCATCATCCTGATCGGCAGGCCCATCGACGACGTCGTGGCCAACCTCGTGGTCGCCCAGCTGATCTACCTCGCCGCCGACGATGCCGAGAAAGAGATCCAGATTTACGTGAACTCGCCGGGCGGCGCGGTGACGGCGGGGCTTGCGATCTACGACACCATGCAGTACATCCAGACCCCGATCTCCACCGTGTGCATCGGCCGCGCCGCGAGCTTCGGCACGATCGTGCTGATGGCAGGCGCGAAGGGCAAGCGATTCTCGCTGCCAAGCTCGAACATCCATATGCACCAGCCGCTCATCGGCGGCAAGGGACTGCAGGGTCAGGCCAGCGACCTCGACATCCACGCCAAGGAGATCATCCGAATCCGGGGAGTGCTCAACGACCTCATCGTCAAGCACACCGGCCAGCCCCTCGAGCGCGTGGAGCGCGACACCGACCGCGACTTCTTCCTGACGCCTCAAGAGGCCGTCGAGTACGGCCTGATCGACGGCATCATCGACTCGACGCGGGCGCCGGCTCTCGCCGCTGCCAGAAGCTGATCCTCGAGGTCAGCCCCAGCATCAGGACGACTCCAATCAGCGTCGGATAGGGCGCGGGCGTCAGGGCGGCGAGAAGGGCTCCGGCGCTGAGCGCGAGCCACTCGATCCAGCCGGCGCGATCCCAGACAGCGAGGCCAACCGCGACCAGAACCAGGTCCGCGGGCAGTGCGTGTGGTGCGGCCAGCACACCGCCCGCGATGAGAATCGCGATGGCCGGTCTCATTTCCTCGACGAAAAATGCGCCCTGCGCGCGCCCGGCATGCCCGCGTACGCGCCAGGCGAGCCAGCCGACCAGTCCCAGCGCGACAAGGGCCAGAACCGCAAGACCGACACCCTGAAGGGAGTCCGGCAGGAAGACCGCAAGGTGCGGCAGGTCGATCTCGCGTGCACCCGTCTGCACCGTCAAGCGCGTCTGGCTCAACCAGTCGAACACCCAGCGCGGGCTCAGCGCCAGGGTCGTGACCAGCAGCAAGACCCCGGCGGTCGCCCATCCGGCCAGCACCCTCCACTCGCGCGCGAGGATCACGGCCAGGCCGAGCGGCAGCACCAGCTGCGGCTTCATCAGCGTGAGGCCGAGGGCAAGGCCCGCCAGGTAGCGCCGCCGCGGCCACAACGCAATCGAGGCGCCCACGCCGAGAGCGACGATCCCGTCGAGCTGCGCATTGAGCATCAGCAGCGCGGTCGGCACGCTCGCGAAAGCGGGCAGCATCACCGTCGGCGGCCGAGGCCGCGTCGCGAGGTAGAGCCCTACGCCCAGGCAGGCAAGCCCGGACAGCACCCACAGCCGCCCGCCGATGTTCGGTCCGAGAAGGTCGAACGGCACAGCCAGCAGCGCCACCCAGGCCGGAGCGAGGAAGGGAAGGATGCCCTTGATCCCGAGGGTCACCAGGACCCGCCCGCCGGTGACCTGAAGCTCCACCTGGCGCTGGGCCGTGAAGTCGTAGAGGTGCGAGGGGTCGTGCACGATGAGCCGCGCGCCCGTCGCGAAGGCGGGCCAGTCGGAGTTGATCACGTCGTCGCTGGGGAGCAAGGGCAAGACAAAGAAGGCGAGGGTGACTCCAAGCAGCGCGACGTCGCCGCGCCAGCGCCAGCGGCCTGTCATAGGTCGATCGAGAGCCCGTCGTGGGCCGCACGGACGTCGGTGCCCAGGCGCTGCGACATCGCGGCCGCGATTCCATCTGGGTTCGCCCGCCACACGGTCATTCCGTAGTGGGTGAGGAAAGCGGTCTTCGGCCTGGCGTCTCGGATGATGCGCTCGGCGTCGGCGATGCAGAGGTGTGGCAGCGTCGGCACGCAGTCACGCAGGACCGTATGGATCACCATCACGTCCGCCCTGTGCTGCTCGGCGATGCCGTCGTAGTAGCCGGAGTCGGTCACCCAGCCGAGCCTGTTCCCGAAACGAAATCCAAACGTCTCGGATTGGTGAACGTGGAGGGCGCTGGTCGTGAACTCGATTCCGCTGACGGAGTATGAGGTGTCGGGCGCGAGGCGCACGATCTCGCGTGGAAACCGGCGGACGTATTTGAGGATCACCGGATCTTCGTCGAGCGCGTCCGAAGGACAGAAGAGCTGACCTCTGTGCTGGAACCCGCCGTCGGTCATCCCCTCGAGCATCACGTTCACGTCACCGCTGTGGTCGAGGTGGCGGTGACTCAACACGATCGCATCGAGCGTCGTCAGGTCGATGCCGCGCTGCGCGTACTGGACGATGGCGCCCGGCCCGGGATCGAGCGCGAGGCGCGCCTGGCCGTCTTCGAGGAACAGCCCTCCCGACGCCGCCACCTGCCTCGCGACCATGAAGCGCGCGCCCGCAGTCCCCATGAACGTGAGCTTCACGTCTGGGCGACGTCCGAGAGGGCGACCTCCGATTTCTCGCCGAAATAACGGTCGTAGAGCTCGGCCACGCGCTCGAGCGTGTCGATCTCGTCCACCGGCTTGTCGTAGCGGATGCGAACGATGCGAGGGAATCTCAGCGCGTAGCCGCTCATGTGGCGGCCCGAATGCTGTATGGAATCGAACGCGACCTCGAGCACGACCTCGGGTCGAACCATGCGACGGTAGCCCTGGTCCTGGACCGTCATCTCGAGAAATCGCTTCGTGTAATCGGCGATCTCAGCGTCGGTGAGGCCCGTGTAGGCCTTGCCGACATTTACGAGCTTCCCTGCGCTCGCGTCTTTGACCGCGAAGGTGTAGTCGGAGAGCACCCCCCGCCGCTTGCCGTGACCCCACTCGACCGCGGTCACCACCACGTCGAGCGTCGCGAGCGGGCGCTTGAGCTTGAGCCAGGCAAGCCCGCGGCGTCCGGGCGTGTAGGGGCTCAGGGGATCCTTCACCATCAGGCCCTCGTTTCCTCTTTCGCGCGTCTCCTTGAAGATGCGGTCGAGGTGCGGTGGGTCGGTCGCCTTCTCCAGTCGAGCCAGCAGGAATGGGTGCTCTAGATCCAATCCTTCGAGCAGATTGCGACGCTCGGTCAGCGGCTCGTCGAGCAGCGTCCGCCCATCGAGCCACAGCAGATCGAAGATGACAAGCACCACCGGCACCTCGTTCCTCAGCGACGGGTCAACCTGCTTGCGGCCCAGCCGGCGCTGAAGCTCGAAAAAGCGGAGCACGCGCCCATCGCGATGCGCCAGCACCTCGCCATCGAACAGCACGTCGTGACCGATTGAGGGCGCGGCCTCGACCAGCTCAGGAAATGCAGCGGTTGTCTCCTTGAGATCGCGCGAAAACAGCTCGACGCGCATGCCACCGCGGTGAAGCTGGCAGCGCACGCCGTCGTACTTTTCCTCCGTCCACACGGTGTCCGCGCCCATGCGAGAGAAGGCTTCGTCGGGCGTCTCGACCGGGCTCGCCAGCATGAAACGGACCGGCTGGAAAAGGGTGATGCTGCTGGAGCCGATGTCGCCTTTCTTGCAACGGACGGCGGTCTCTCCGATGTCACCCGTGATGAGGTGCACCCGTTTGACCTGCGTGATCGGCACGCCGAATGCTTCGGCGATCGCGGCCTCGACCAGCCCTTCGCTGAGGCCGATGCGCATCTCGCCGGAGATGATCTTGATGAAAAAGCGCGCCGAATCCGGGTCCATGTGGCGCAGCATCGCCTCGAGAGGGCTGGCCTTCGCGTTGCCGCGGGCGCCGCGGATCGCTTCGAGCGTGCCTTCGACGTCGGCAAGCGTGACCTGTGCGGGCTCGGTGTGGCCGCGCAGCGCTGCGCCCGCCCAGTCGCCAGGGTCCGAATGTTTGCGGAACAGCGAGCCGAGCTCCTCCTCGTCCTGCGAGGAGAGGGTCGAGATGACCTTGCTCACCGTC
>DATKFA010000072.1:0-3590 GCA_035511715.1 Candidatus Acidiferrum sp.
CAAACGCAGATCATCCAGGCGCGGTGGAGCGGCGAGTCGGCCTGGATCCCGTTCGGCGAACTCGACCTCGACGTCGGTTACGAGAACCACACGAGCCACCCGGCGCCGGGCCACCTCCTCCTCTACCCGGGCGGGATCAGCGAAACGGAAATTCTCTTTCCCTACGGCGCGACCGTGTTCGCAAGCAAGATGGGCCAGCTCGCCGGCAACCATTTCGCCACGATCTACGAGGGCAGCGAGCACCTCGGCGAGCTCGGTCATCTCGTGCTCTGGAAGGGCGCGCAGGAGATCTCGTTCACGGCCGTCGAATGACCCCGGCCGCAACCGTGATGGAGCGGTGCGACATCCTCGCCGCCTGCACCGAGGAACCCGGACGCATCACGAGGCCTTTCGCCTCCGAGGCGATGCGACGCGCGCACGTCTACGTGCACGTATGGATGAGACGCGCGGGCATGACCGTGGAGCGCGACAACATCGGCAACCTTCGCGGGCGCTACGAGGGGACCGGCGCTGGGACCTTCTTGCTTGGGTCGCACCTCGACTCGGTGCGCGACGCGGGCAGATACGACGGTCCGCTCGGGGTGCTGGTCGCCATCGCCGCGGTGCAGCAGCTCCACGACGCCGACCGTCACCTGCCCTTTGCGCTCGAGGTGCTCGCCTTCGCGGACGAGGAAGGGCTGCGCTACGGGTCGACATATCTGGGAAGTCGCGCGGTCGCGGGAAAGCTCGGACAGGACGAGCTCCAGCGCATCGACGAGGCCGGTCTCAGCATGGCGCAGGCGATACGTGAGTTCGGTGGGGACCCGGGGCGGATCGCCGACGACCGGTGGACCGGAGGACCGCCGCTCGGTTACATCGAGGTGCACATCGAGCAGGGGCCGGTGCTCGAGAGCCTCGGGCTGCCGGTAGGGGTGGTCACCGCCATCGCCGGTCAGGATCGGATGCGGATCACTGTCTCCGGCGAGGCCGGGCATGCGGGAACGGTGCCGATGGAGCAACGCCGTGACGCCCTCGTCCTCGCCGCGATGTTCGTGGTTGCGGTCGAGCAGGAAGCGCGGCGGCGTCCGGGCCTCGTGGCCACGGTCGGTCGTCTTCAGGTCGAGCCGGGCGCCTCCAACGTGATCCCCGGTCGCGTCGAGCTGACGCTCGATGTCAGGCACGCCGACGACCAGGTCAGGCTCGAAGCCGCGCGCCGGATGATCGACGACGTGCACGCGCTCGCCGACGGGCGCGGTCTGACGGTCGATGTCCATCCGATGAGCGAGCGGGCGGCGGTGGCGTGCTCCCCGCGCTTGACTTCCCTGCTGCGGCAGGCGATCGGTGAGAGCGCCGTCCAGCTCGCAAGCGGCGCGGGGCACGACGGCGTGTACATGGCCGAGATCACCGATATCGCAATGCTGTTCGTCCGCTGCAAGGGGGGCGTCAGCCACAACCCCGCCGAATTGGTGACCGTCGAGGATGTGGGCGTCGCGATCGAGGTTCTCGGCCGCTTCATCGATTCCTTGTGATCGTTCGCGGTGGGACGATCATCACCGAGCGCGGCATCGAGCGAGCTGACATCGCCATCGAGGCCGGAACCATCACCGAGATCGGCGCCGACCTCGGCGAGCAGCGCGAGGAGATAGACGCCACCGGCCTTCACGTCTTCCCCGGAGGCATCGACTCGCACGTCCACTTCAATGAGCCCGGCCGCACAGGTTGGGAAGATGTCGCTCACGGCACGGCGGCGCTGGCGGCGGGCGGCTACACGTGCTTCGTCGACATGCCGCTTAACAACCTACCGGTCACGACTACCGCCGAGGCGTTCGACCTGAAGCTGGCGGCGATGCGGCGCTCGGCCAGGGTCGATTTCGGCCTGTGGGGAGGCCTGGTCCCGGGCAACCTCGAGCAGCTTGCGCCGATGGTCGAACGCGGTGCGATGGGCTTCAAGGCATTCATGTGCCCGAGCGGGATCGACGAGTTTCCGGCGTCCGACGAGAAGACCCTGCGCGAAGGCATGAAGCGAATCGCCGAGCTCGACTCGATCCTTCTGGTCCATGCCGAGAACCCTGGGTTGCTGCGCGAGCCGAAAGGTCCGACCCCTGACGATTTCATCCACTCACGACCGCCCGAGGCCGAGGTCAGCGCGATCGAGCTTTGCGTCGAAATGTCGGGCGACACCGGATGTCGCGTCCACGTCGTCCACGTCAGCACAGCGGCCGGTGCAGCTCTGCTGCGGGGAGCCGTCAGCGGCGAAACGTGCCCGCACTACCTCCTGTACACATCCGACGACCTCGCACAACTCGGCGGACTGGGCAAGTGCGCCCCTCCCCTCCGCGGCGAGCGGATGCAGTTGATGCCCATCATCGTGTCCGACCATTCGCCGAGCACGCTCGGGCTCAAGCAAGCGGGCGACTTTCGCAACATCTGGGGCGGGATCTCGGGCTGCCAGTCGACGCGCCAGCTGCTGCTCGCGACGGACCTGGAGCCGTCAACCATCGCGGCTGTGACGTCGACCAACGTCGCCCGTCGCTTTCGCATCGCGGGAAAAGGGGACGTCGCGGCGGGTTTCGACGCGGACCTCTGGCTGGTCGACCTGGGCTGGGAAGGCGCGGTGCGACGAACGGATCTGCTCTACAAGAATCCCTTCAGCGCACACGAAGGCCACAAAATCCGAGGCCGGACCGTGCGCACCATCCACGGTGCCCCGAAGTTCATCCGGCCAGGCGCGCGCTGACCGCGGCGACCTCTCGCGCGATCTCGTCTTCATCGCCTGTGAGGAGCCGGCCCCCGCGCACGACGACCCGGCCGTTGACGATCACGGACTGAGCCCGCGTGGGTGGCGCGAGCACGAAGGCTGCGACGCGGTCTTTGATGCCGGCGTGGGCGAGGTCGTCCACACGAAAGCAGGCGACGTCCGCGCACATACCAGGCTCGAGCAGTCCGCAATCCTCGCGGCCGAGGCACTCGGCGCCGCCCTGGGTGGCCAGCCGCAGGGCGGCGCGGGCGTCGAGCGCCGTCGGAGACACGGCGGTCACGCGCGCGAGCAGCATCGCCTGGTGCGCTTCCACCGCGAGGTTGGCGTCCTCGTTGCTCGCCGCGCCGTCGACGCCGAGGCCGACGCGAGCCCCGGCCCGCAACAGGTCGTGAACCCGGCAGATCCCCGCTCCCAGCCGCATGTTGCTCGATGGGCAGTGCGCCACCCCCGTCTTGAGCTTGGCCATGAGGTCGACCTCGGCGTCGTTGAGGTGGATCCCGTGGGCGAACCAGACGTCGGCGCCAATCCATCCGAGGTCCTCCATCAGCTCGACTGGCCGGCGGCCGAAAGTTTCGACGCAGTAGCGCTCCTCGTCGAGCGTCTCGGCGACGTGCGTATGGAGTCGGACGCCGTGCTTGCGAGCAAGCGCGGCGGAGTCGCGCATCAGCTCGGGCGTGACCGAGAACGGCGAGCATGGCGCGACGACGACCCGGCACATCGAGCCCTGACCTGGATCGTGGAATCGGGCGATCATCGCCTCGGTGTGGGTGAGGATCGCGTCCTCTTTCTCGACGACGCTGTCCGGCGGCAGGCCGCCGCTCGATTCGCCCAAGGACATCGACCCACGGCACGG
>DATKFA010000073.1:0-12799 GCA_035511715.1 Candidatus Acidiferrum sp.
GATCGACGGGACGTTCGGGGCCACGTGCGCCAGCAGCGCTCCGACCGCGATGCCGAGCGCGCCTCCCAGACCGCTCAGCACCATCGCCTCGATCAGAAACTGGATCAGGATGTCGCTGCGCCGCGCCCCGATGGCCTTGCGGATCCCGATCTCTCGGGTGCGCTCGGTCACAGTGACCAGCATGATGTTCATGATTCCGATGCCGCCGACGACCAACGAGATGCCGGCGATCGCGCCCAGCACGAGCGTCAGCGCGGTGGCGATCGAGGTCGCCTGGTTGAGGATGTCCTGCTGGCTCTGGAGCTGAAAGTCGGCCTGGGTCGCGTCCGAGATCTGGTGGCGCTCGAGCAGGACCGTGGTAATCTCCGTCTCCGCCTGCGTCACCGTCCCGGCCGATGTGGCCGATGCGACGATCTGGCTGATCACGTGGCCGCGCGCGCCCGTGAGGTAGGCCCAGACCGCCGTGATGGGCGCCACGACGACGTTGTCCTGCGATCCGAGTCCCGTTCCGCCCTTCGGCGCGAAGACTCCGATCACGCGGAAGCTCTGGCGGCTGATCTTGATCGTCTGCCCGACCGGGTCTGTCGATCCGAAGAGGTTGTCCACGACGGTCTGGCCGATGACCACGACGCGATGGTTGGCGGTCACATCGTCGTTGGTGAAGAACGAGCCCTCGGCGATCTGGTAGTCGCGCACCATGGGGAAGTCAGCCGTCGTGCCGGTGGTCGGAGCGAAGTAGTTCTGGTTGGCGTACGTAATCTGACCGCCGCTCTGCGCAATGGGGATCGCCGCCACCACGTCGGGGTCCTGCTGGCGGGCGTTGAGCGCGTCGACGTCCGCCTGGGTCAGCGATTGGCTCGTTCCAAAACCCTGCGAGACGCCGCCGGATCCCCTTGCGTTCGACGGGTAGACGTAGATCACGTTCGCCCCTAGCGATTGGACCTGGTTGTTGATCTGCACGCTGGCGCCGTTGCCGACCGCGACCAGGAGGATCACGGCCATGACTCCGATGAGGATGCCGAGCATCGTCAGCGCGCTCCGCAACCTGTTGGCGAGCAGGCCGTTCAGGGCCATGCGCAGCGCCTCGTAGATGTTCACGCCGCCGTCTTCTCGTCACGCACGATGAGCCCGTCGCGCAGCTCCACGACCCGGCGCGCGAAGCGCGCGATGTCCTGTTCGTGGGTGATCAGGACGATCGTCCGTCCCTGCTCCTGGTTCAGCCGCGACAGCAGGCGCATGATCTCGACGCTGGAGGCGGTGTCCAGGTTGCCTGTCGGCTCGTCCGCGAGAAGGATCGCCGGGTTCGTCACCAGCGCGCGAGCGATCGCGGCGCGCTGCTGCTGGCCGCCGGACATCTCCGTCGGCTGGTGGTTGACGCGGTCCGCAAGGCCGACCGCCCCCAGTGCCTCGCGCGCTCTTTCGGTGCGACCCCTCTCACCGGCGTATATCAGCGGCATCTCGACGTTGTGCAGCGCGGTCGTGCGCGGGATGAGGTTGAAGCTCTGGAAGACGAAGCCGATCTTGCGGTTGCGAATCTTCGCGAGCTCGTCATCGCCGAGCCTTGCCACGTCGGTGCCGTCGAGGACGTAACGGCCGCTCGTGGGCACGTCGAGGCAGCCGATTATGTTCATCAGCGTCGACTTGCCCGATCCGCTGGCGCCCATGATGGCGACGAACTCGCCGCGGTCGACGTGCATGTCGATGCCGCGCAGCGCAGGCACCTCGATCCGGCCCATCCAGTAGGTTTTGGTGACGCCCTCGAGCGTGATCACCCGCCGGTGCCCACGCGGACGCCACCGCCACCGCCACCGAATCCACCGCCGAAGCCACGCGTGCTGCCGGTTCCGGTGGCCGCGCGCACCGTCGGCAGGACTACATGCTCGCCGTCGTTGAGGCCGCCCACGACCTCGGTGTACTGGTCGCCGACGACGCCGGTGTCGATCGGCGTGGCGACCTGCTGACCGCTGGCGTAGACGGTGACAAACGCCTGTCCCGCCGAGTGGCTGATGGCGAGGTTGGGCACGCTCAGGGCGTTGGTCGACTTGCTCACGGTCACGGTCGCGTTCGCGGTCATGCCCTGCTTGAGCGTTTTGTCGACCTGGTTGAGGACGACGGTCGCGTAGTAGTTGACGACGCCGCTGGTGACGGTTGCTGCGCTGCCCACCGCGATGACGTGCCCGCTGATCGTGAGGTTCGGGACCGCATCGAACGTCACCTGCGCGTCGTCGTTGAAGGCGAGGCGCGAGGCGTCGGACTCGGCGAACGGGATCACGACCTCGAGGCCCGAGATGTTGCCGATCACCATGAACGCGTTGGAGGCGGTGGCGGTGGGCAGAGGTGCCTGGCTGCCTGGAGCTTCCGGGGTGGCCCCGCCGCCCGGTGCAACCGTCTCGCCGACGACGCCGGTGATGCTGTTGACCTCGCCATCCATTGGCGACGTCAGGGTCGTGTAGCTCAGGTTCTGCTGCGCGGTCGCGGCCGAAGCCTGCGCGCTCAGGACGTTGGCCCTGGCCGACGCGATCTGGTTCGGCTTGGCCTCCGTTTGCGTGTTGAGCTGGTCCTGGGCGCTGGTAAGGGACGCCGCCGCCTGGTTGACGTTGCGCTGGCCGCTGGTCTTGTCGGCCTGCTGCTTGGCGGTGTCGGTGTTGAGCCTGCCCTGGTCGAGGTTGACCTGCGCGGCGTCGGTGTTGACCTTGGCCTGGTCAAGACTCGCCGCTGTCTGCGCATTGGACACGGCGGTGAACTCGGTGAGGCACTGCGGCGAGTAGCTCGCGAACGCCACGCCCTTGCAGGTCGCGTCGTTGTTGAAGGTCGCCTGCGCCGCCTGCAGAGTCGCCTGGTCGGTCGCGAGCTTCTGCAGGTCCTGCTGGTAGGTCAGGCTGTTGTTGAGGATCGACTGGTCGAGGCTGAGCTGGCCCTGGTCCGCGGTTACCTGCGACGCGTCCTGCGAGTTGGTCACGTTCACCTGGTTGACGGTGTCGTTGTAGGTCTGCTGCGCCGTGTTCACGTTGTCCTGCAGCTGCGTGACCTGGTTCTGGGTCAGCGGCGTCTGGACCGATTGCAGGTTGGCCTCAGCCGTCGCGAGGTTGGCCTGGGCCTGGTCGAGCGAGGTCTGCTCGGCCGAAGAGTCGATGGTGGCGAGCGTCTGGCCCGCAGAGACGTGCTCGCCGACGGTGACGTAGATGTTGGTCAGCGTGCCCGCGACCTTGAAGTTGACGTTGGCCTGTTGCTGCGGCTCGACGTTGCCCGAGCCGGTGACGCTGGCGGTCACAGTGCGCCGCGCCACTGTGTAGAGGTTGAGCGCGTTCCCCGCGTTCCTGGTCGACACGAACATGTCGCGGTAGATCAGCGTTCCGAGGACAAGGGCGACGATCGCGAGGCCCGCGACGACAAGGCGCGTTCTGTTCAAAAGGCCAGCCAACTAACTCCCTCCGTCAGTGATTCACCAATCGAGGTCGACGAAAGACCAACCGGCCGAAGATCCAAACCGGGTCACGACCGTCAGGCCGAGGCCGGCCATCGCGATCGCGGCAAACGCGATCACGCCCGCGTACGGAATGACTGCGAGGTCGAAAACCACGAGCGCCCCTGCGAGCGCAGCGATCAGGGGATGCACTTCGGGCAGGTGGAATCTGTCGTGGAGAAGGCGACCGATCGCAAGCGAGATACAGCCAACCCCGAACAGAGCCGCTACCAGCACCACCGCCAGCACGAGCGGAACCACCGCGAGAAAAAGAAGTGTGAACCGGAGCAAAGTCACCGCGCCCAGGGTCAGAAGGACGAGGAGGAGCCCGGCGCCGAGCGCGATCGCGGGACCGGGGCTCGCCTCGAGCCTGTCCACCGCGTTGCGCGCGCGCCGCGGAAACAGGATGAGACCCGCAAGGGCGAGCAGGACGAGGCCCGCGCCGTTCGTGAGGAAGGCGCGCACCGCCTGGTAGGGGTTCAGCGGACCGAACCCGACGAGCGGCGCCTCGAACACCAGCTTGTCACCGACTCTTGTGCGGTCGAAGCGCAGGGTTTGCGTGGGCGGCAGCTTCGCGTACGGCCCCGGCCCGACGATCACCTGTGCCATCGGGTTCGGCCATCGCCGGTCCGCCGCGATGTCGGCGACCGCCAGGACGATTCCGGCGAGTGCGAGCGCGCCGATCAGGATCGCCCAGCTGTAGCGCCGGAGCGTCACGCGTGTCGCCTGTTGGGCAGCCGGGCCGGGTCGATGCGGATCAGGATCGAGAGGTGATAGCCCGCGATCGCGGTGAGCGCGATCAGCGCGATCAGCAGGAGGACGTCGACCGGCGGGACGCTGGGCAGCGGTCCCGACCCCGATCCCCATCCGGCCAGGCCCTGCAGGTCGCCGAAGATCCCCGACGCGATCGAGCTGAGGCCTTCGAGGCCCGACAGGTACCAGAGGATGAACACGACGAGCACCGCCTCCGGTGCGAGCAGCGTCCATGCCCGTCGGGCGACCGTGCGCGATGGCGCGACGGCCCGCATCACGCCGGCCACCAACGACTCGTGGGGCGGAGGGCTGGCCAGAGCCTTCAAGCGGAATGGAAGCGAGATGGCTTGCTCGTGCTGGCGCCGGCACTCGGCGCACCCCGCGAGGTGCTCGCGCACGGCGGCAGCGATCTCGGGCTCGAGCTCACCGTCCACGTACGGCTCCATCAGGACGCGCACGCGGGCGCACGCGAGGACCCTGTCCACTCCTAGCTCCCCCCGATCTCCTCGGCTTCCGCGAGCGAGTTCCGGAGCTGGGCCCGCGCTCGGTGCAGCCGCGACTTGATCGCGGGCACCGAGGAGTTGAGGGTCCGGGCCACCTGCTCGAGAGACAGGTCGGCGTAGTAGTGGAGCAGGACGGGCAGCCGGTACGAGGGATCGAGCTGCGACAGGGCCTGGACCAGCGTTGGGTCGTGCCTCGGGAGCGCCGACGAGTCGTCGGCGGCTTCATCGGTGGCTTCGGCCGGGAGCGGCACACGCTTGCGCCGGTAGTTGATCGAGGTGTTGGCAGCCAGCTTCCAGAACCACGGCTCGAAGGGGCGGTCGACGTCGTATCGGCCGAGGTTGCGGTAGAGCTTGACGAAGATCTCCTGCGCCAGGTCGTGCGCCTCCTCGGTATCGCGGAGGTGCTGGTAGGCGAAGCCGTAGACACGTCGCTGCAGCCTCTGGATGAGCTCCTCGAAAGCATCGAGGTCACCGCGCGTCGCCTGCTGCACGAGCTGGCCTGCGGCCAGGCCCTGCATGCCGCCGGCGCTCATGGCGCGAACGTCGACGACGGTCTCGGCATGCATCACGTGTAGCTACCCAGGCTTGGAATTTGCGGTTTCAATTCTGTGAAACCGCTGGGAACTCTCGACCCGACTACTTGACAGCGAATATCAGCGTGGTAATATTCCGTTTGGAATATGACAGCCGAAGTATCCGTCGATATCTCTCCGCTCGGCCTTTCCATCCTCGAGCTGCTGAGCGAGCGGCCGATGCATCCGTACGAGCTCGCGGCGACGATGCGCGAGCGCCATCACGACGAGTTCATCCGCTTGAACTTCGGCTCGCTCTATCACACCGTGGATTCGCTCGAGCGGTACGGATGGATCGTGCCGGCCGAGAAGGAAAAGGAAGGGAACCGGCCCGAGCGCACGGTCTACAGCCTCACCGACTCGGGACGCACCATCCTCCTGCAGGTCGTGTCCGAGATCATCGCCCAGCCGCGCAGGGAGTACCCCCACTTCTCCGCGGGGCTCATGTTCATGCACCACCTGGAAGCCCCCACCGCCGCGCAGCTTCTCGAGCAGCGTGCACAGGCCCTTCAGGCGGTGATCACAAAGCTTTCACACATCCTCGATGAGCTGTTGGCCGGCGGCCACACGCGATTGATGCTGATCGAGCTCGAGCACAAGATCGCGATGATCGGGGCGGAACGCGATTGGGTGCGCAAGATCGCAAAAGAAATCAATGACGGAAAGCTGGAGTGGAAGGTCGGAATCGATGCCGGCCATGAGCGGTTGAGGAGGAGACATGGCGCAAGCGCGAACTAATCCCTGGCTGGTCTTGCTTGTTTTGACGACCGGCTTTTTCATGATCCTGCTGGACACCACTATCGTGAACGTGGCGATCCCGGCGATGAGCACGGGGCTCAACGCGACGCTGGACCAGATCCTCTGGGTCATCAATGCGTATCTGCTCGTGTACACCGTGCTGCTGATCACCGCGGGCCGGTTGGGCGACCTGTTCGGCCAGCGCAACCTGTTCGCGACCGGGCTGTTTATTTTCACCATCGCCTCTGCGCTTTGCGGGCTGGCGCAGAACTCCGAGCAGCTGATCGCCGCGCGCATCCTCCAGGGAACCGGCGGGGCGCTGCTGACGCCGCAGACGCTGGCCATCATCACGTCGATATTTCCGCCCGAGCGACGCGGCGCGGCGTTCGGCATCTGGGGGGGAGTCGCCGGTCTCGCCACGCTCGCGGGGCCGACGGCGGGTGGCGCGATCATCACGTACATCGACTGGCGCTGGATCTTCTACATCAACGTTCCCATCGGCATCCTCGCCCTGGTCGCGACTTTTCTCGTCGTCCCCGACCTGCGGCCAGGCCGCCGGCACGGTTGGGACGTTCTCGGCATCATCCTGGCCACGGCGGGCCTGTTCGCGATCGTCTTCGGATTGATCGAAGGCCAGAAGTACAGCTGGGGCCAGGTCGACTCGTTCGGCGTCACCATCCCCGAGGTCATCGGCGGCGGGGCCGCCCTGATCGTCCTGTTCCTGCTGTGGGAGCGGTTCCAGAAAGAGCCCTTGCTGCCCCTGAACCTTTTTGCGAATCGCAACTTCGCCGTGGCCAACTGGATCGCCGCCGCGATCAGCTTCGGGATAATCAGCATGTTCCTGCCATTCACGATCTACCTGCAGTCCGCGCGTGGATTCAGTGCATTGGTCGCAGGGCTGACGATGGCTCCGATGTCGTTGACGTCGATGTTCATCGCGCCGTTCGCCGGACGGTTCGCCGACAAGGTGGGAGGCAAGTACATCCTGACGGCCGGCATCAGCCTCTTCACGATCGGAATGGCCAGCATCGCCTTGGTGGCCGGACCGGACTCGACCTGGATCAACTTCCTGGTCCCAGCGATCATCGCCGGCGCCGGCATGGGCATGACGTTCGCGCCGATGACGACGGTCGCGATGCGCAACATCGAACCGCGCATCGCGGGCTCGGCTTCAGCCGTTCTCAACACCATCCGGCAGCTAGGCGCGGTGGTCGGCAGTGCGGTCGTCGGCGCTGTGCTCCAGAACCAGCTCGCGACCACCTTGCACAACCAGGCCGTCAGCCACGCGGCGGCGCTCCCGGCCGCGTTCCAGGCTCGGTTCGTGGCGATCTTCACCAACGTCTCTTCGAACGGGTTCAACGTCGGTGCTGGTCAGACGGGCGCGAAGCTGCCAGGCAACATTCCGCCGGCGGTGGCCCAGCAGCTGGCATCGCTCGCGCACGACGTGTTCGTCAGCGGCTACATCGACGCGATGAAGAACAGCTTCGTTCTTCCGATCATTTTTCTCGCCTTCACGGCGCTGACGACGTTGTTGATCCGCCGGCGACCGCGCCCGGTGACGCAGCAGCAACCGGCCGAAGAGATGCGAGCGGCGGCGGGCTAGAGCCGCCCTCCCGACACCAGCTTCAGGACCGCGAGCAGCACGGCCGCGCCGATGAAGGCGACGATGAGGCTGCCCCAGAAGCCGACCGTGCCGCTCGCGCCGAACAGCGCGCTCAAAAGAAATCCGCCGATGAGCGCGCCGGCGACGCCGACCACGATGTCGACGAGGCATCCAAAGCCCCGTCCGGCTACGACCCGCGAAGCGATCGCGCCCGCGATGAGGCCAATCACGATCCAGGCCAACCACGAGCCTGGCTGAAGGTTGAGGCCGCCGGCCGCCTCGATCATCTGCGTAACCAGCCTGCGATCAAGTCGAAGACCTCTTCGCTGCCCAGGTCATTGAAGGGTTCATGGTATCGGCCGTCGAGCATCCGCAGCTCGCTGGCCGGCGCACTCCGGTGCAGCTCCCGGCTGATCTCGGGATCGATCAGGGGGTCGGCGGCGCCGGCCAGGATCAGGAAAGGCAGCTTGATGTCGCCTGCGTGGTTCAGGTTGTCCTTGCTCGCCCTTCGCCACTCCGCGTAGAGCCGCGTGGTGATCTTGTGGTGGACCAACGGGTCGGTCCGGTACGCCTCGACGACTTCGGGGATTCGCGAGACGGTCGCGGCGTCGACGTTGTTGCTGAGCGTGAGCTTCGGAGCAAAGGTCGCGATTGCCTTCGACGCGCTCGACAGCCACGCCGGCACTTCCTTTTTCAACCTCAGCGCCGGGTTGGAGACGATGAAGCGCCTGGACTTGCTCAGCTTTCCGGCTCGCGCCGCGCTGAGCATGACCACGCCACCAAAGGAGTGTCCGAGCGGGACGACTTCTCCCGCTGTCTCGTTCTCGACTTGTTTGACGAAGGCTGCGGCGTCGTCGACCCACTGCGACCACGTGTCGACGTGACCGCGCTGCCCCGCGCTCTCACCATGGCCGCGAAGGTCGACCGCGTAGGTCGCCATGCGATGCGCGGCCATTCCGTGGGCGAAGCGCTCGTACCGGCCGCTGTGCTCGCCGTGACCATGGACGACCGCGAAAGTGAGGTCAGCGTCCGAGAGCGGCCACGCTCGAAAGGCCAGCCTGGTGCCGTCGGGAGAGGTGAGGGAACCCTTGGCGGCTTCCGCGGTCTCAGGCGCCAAGGTGACCGAATCCGCGGAGGATCTTGAGCGCCTCCTGCTCGGCCTCGAGCAGCGTCGGGGCGTAGGCCCGGATCCCACAGAGGGCGTAGGCCCACTCGGGGCTCGGCGGGCTCTGGGAGTGGAGCCGGAAGGTGGGCGGGTAGAAGAAGATTCGCTCGCCTTCGATCTTTTTGATCACGGGTCGCTTGGCGAGGACGTCCTCGAGCGACTGACCGCTCGGGAGGCGGCCCCGATCGAAATCGAGCCGGCGCAGCTTCGCGAGCGGGTGGTCCTCGTCGCGGATGGATGCGCGGATCGCGTACTCGGCGCTGAGGTCGCGCATGAAGATGGTGATGATCAGGGCGTCGGTTTCGTCGCCGGACATCTTCACGAACGCCGAGGCGCTGAGATCTTTGCTTTCCTCTTGCTTGAGGTGGCGGAAGTACTCCATCTCGAACAGCCCGCGGGACTGCGAGCTGGCGATCCATGGCTCACCGCAGCGCCAGGCCCTCGCGGCTGCCAGAGCTTCGAACTGCTCGTGGACGCGCTCGAGCCTGTGCTCGGGCAGGCCGTGGAGGCGGTAATGAAGGACGCGCGGCATTTGCGAGCTAAGCCTACCGATCACGGCGTCGGACGCGACGCCGATCTCGCCAGGCGCATCACCTCCTCCTGCCACGGCGGCGCCTTGACCCGTACAGCCAGGCGGTCGGTCCCTGCTGCCAGCAGGAAGTCGCCGCGGTTGCCCGACTCGAGGTACGCGCGCTGCTGCGGGCTGAGCCGAAAAGCGTCCTGCAGCTTGGCCGCCTCACCGGGTCGCTGCGCGCCGAAGAACACCAGGGCCGGGTTGGTGGCCACGACCGCGCCCTGGTCCGAGCTGAGCAGGTCGCCCGGATTCTGGGTCGCGAAGACGAGCGAGCCGTGGTACTTGCGGATACGACGCGCGAGGCTCACGACGAAGCGCCGGATGGTGGCGTCCTCGAACAGCAGTCCGAGCTCGTCGATGACGAGCATGCGCCGCCGGTCCTTGCGCTTGATCCGAGTCCACAACGCCTCGGCCAACAGGAAGTGGACGGGTGCAATCATTTCGTCGCGGAGCTCGCGCATTCCGAAGACGACGATCGGAGCGTCGAGGTCGACGTTGGTCGGTGCGCTGAACATCTGCCCGAGGCTTCCTTGAACCCAGCGGCGCAGGATCAGCGCCACGCGCTCGCCGCGCGGCAGGCGGTCGGCCACATCGCGCAGCACAGGCTGGGGTTGCTCCTCGTAGGCCTCACGGACGGCGCCTTCGACGACCGCCCGCTCCGACTCATCGAGGCCACCGCAGATGCACGCGCAGAGGTCCACAGCGTCGGCTGCGGCGGGACCAAGCCACGACTCGTCGCGCCGGTCCGCGGGACGGAGGTCGAGGACGTTGAGCGCATGGCCGGACCCAAGCGCGAGCTGGACATCGATGCCGCCGAGCTGCTGCGCCAGACCGCCGTACTCGTGCTCTGGGTCGATGACGTACACGTTGGTGCCGGTTCCAAGGGCGCCCATGACCAGAGTTGAGAGGAGGTACGTCTTCCCTGCGCCCGAGTGCCCGAACACGGCGATGTTCGCGTTGGCGTACCGGCTCTGATCAAATGGGTCGACCAGCACCGGAGAACCGGTAGCAGCGTTGCGGCCGACGAAGAATCCGCCCGGTTGCTGAAGATCCGGCTCGTGCCATGGAAAGAAGGTCACGAGGGCGGTGGAGTCGATGACGCGTCGCCGCTGAAGACGGTCCGGGCCCCGCGGTCGCGTCGCGAGGTAGCCCTCGAGCATGCGGAAAGTGCAGGGCTGCAGCTCGCAGAGGATCGCGCGTGAGGCCGCCTCGACCTTGCGTGAGTCGCGCTCGAGGTCTTTCGCGGTCGGCGACGTCAGCGTCAGATAGACCGCGACGTGAAACGCCTTGTCCTGGCTGGAGGCCAGCCGGCGCTGCAGGTCCTCCGTGTTGGGGATCGCGCCCGCCAGGGCCGGATCGTTGCCATCCTGCATCCGGGTCGCCCGCATGTTGACGAGCTGCCGCTGCAGGTAGTTGACGATCCACGCCGCGGGAAGCGGCGTGGCGTGCCAGGAAAGGGTGAGCTTGAGTCCAGGTGGCAGGAGCTTGAAGAGCCAGCCCGGTTCGACGTCCGTTCCGGGCAGGCGCTCCACGTACCAGGTGCGGCTGACGCCGGCGTGGTCTCGAAAGCAGCCAGCGACCTGCGCGCCGAAGACGTCGTCGCGCGTGAGAGGTAGGTGGCAATCGATTCCCATCTCGGCCAGCGCCGATGTCAGACGGGCGGTGTGCTTCTCCGGTGTGATGACCGCCGTCGCGAAGCGATGCGAGGCAGTGGACTGCCGGATGTCGTGCGCGAACGCAAGGTCGGCACCGCGCATGTCGTCGAGGGTGGCTGGGAACGACGCCGGCGCGTTCGTTTGCTCGTCGGGACCGGGTGTGACGGTGATGACGACCTGCAGTGGCGCGTCGAGGGCGTCGATCATGCGCCGGAACGAGTGCAGCCATCGAAGCCGGTCATCCTCCGCAGCGCCGCCGAACCCAATCGATCCGGTCTCGATGACGGCGAGACTGGGGTCAGCGGTCCAGCATTTCGCCGGCTCACGGCGGACGATGCGGATCAACGCCGCCTGCCCATCTGGGCTCGTGGGAGATGCCACGTCAGACGATGGTTGCCCACGATGTAGATCGCGAGGTCGATTGCCCAGGCGTCCACCGGCCTGCCACGCCACCGGCCCCACGCAGCAACTGCACCAACAAAGGCGATTACGAGCGCGATGCTGGCCCGCACCGGTGACGGCGCCCAGTGC
This sequence comes from Candidatus Acidiferrum sp., assembly GCA_035511715.1. Lineage (GTDB taxonomy): Bacteria > Chloroflexota > Dormibacteria > Dormibacterales > Dormibacteraceae > 40CM-4-65-16. The sequence continues at coordinate 11,558 of DATKFA010000073.1, forward strand.
GTCGACCACGCTGCGAAACCGGCGAGCAAAGCGATGACGAGGTAAGCGAGGCGCGTCGGCGTGAGCCCATAGATGAGCTTGTCTTCGAGGTCGACGTCGAGAGGGATGCGTGCGTGCACATCGCGAGGCTATCGGCGATTGGGTCGAAAGGACACCCAGGTTGTTAAGGACGTGAGGCCCTTAAAATCGACAGGCGGCTTTCGCTGACGCGCTCGCGTAGCTCAACTGGCAGAGCAGGGGACTCTTAATCCCAAGGTTCAGGGTTCGACTCCCTGCGCGAGCACCACTAGTTTTGAGCACCACTAGTTTTGACCAACGCTCCCCACTGGGATTAACTGAATCGCACAAACACGTGGGCTGGTGAGGAGTGCCACGCAAAACGCCTGGACCCGTGACACCCTAACCGACACCTTCACGGCCGGGGGATTGGAATCCCCGCGTCCGGCCAGTTAAGAACTGCTTGCTGGATTCGGAAAGCACAGTTCTCCAGATGATGAGGTGGCGGCAGGGGGTGTCAACTCCCTGCCGCTGACCACTCGAGCGCGGTGTCGAGTAAGACCCGTTCAGTCTGTTAGGCGACCATAGCTTGACGCAGTCCAGAATTGCTGCGCGATCACACCGTACCCTGCATCGCTCGGGTGATAGTCGCGATTTGGACACATAAGTGTCAGCGCGCAGATTGTTGCGTACTCGTTTGCGTCGCGGTTGAAGGGTTTGAAGGCGTCGGCCACACGCGCGTCGCGTGCCGCCGCGACACTAGCAATCTCATCGTTGAGCGCGCTGATAAGGCCATCAGTCGACGAGTCTTCCACAAAGAATGCGTTGTAGTACGTCATCACGATGATCTCGGAACTAGGCGACGCCTGCTGCAGATCACCGATGATCTTCGAAAGGTTCTGAGGAGCGGTCTGCAGTACTGCCGGCATTGTTGTATGGACACAGGACACGTCGACGAGGAACGTGGGACCGGCGCAAGGAAGCAAAGCGTCGTTGAGCCCGAGGGTGATGGTGATCGGGCTCACCTGCCCAGGGTGCCCGCGTAGAAACGATACCGCTGCCGCCTCTTGCGAGCTCGAGTAATTGGTATGCAGCGGGAAGCCGAGGACTGAATGGAAGACACATTGCCTGGTGAACGATTCAGTCGTCTCGCCGGGACAGCTCATGTTGACGGTGTCAATTTCCGGGTTGAGAGTGCGCAGCCGAGCGGAAAAATCGTCGACGTATCCGGTATTGAAGGTCGCG
>DATKFA010000074.1:0-4784 GCA_035511715.1 Candidatus Acidiferrum sp.
GCTGTCCGGATCGAAGAAGAGCCGCTCGCTGTCGCGTGGCCGCGGCGGGCGCAGGTTGACAAGGAAGACGATCGGAAACTCGAGGCCCTTGGCGGCGTGGATCGTGAGCAGCGAAACCGCCTCGGCGCCCTCGCCCTCCTCGGCCGCCTCTCCGACCGGCAGCTCGGCATCGATGACCTGGTCGAGGTGGCGCACGAAGTCGCCGATCCCGGCAAGCGCGAGGTCGCGCTCGAATCGTCCGGCGAGCTGGAAGACCTTGCGGAGATTCAGCAGCGCTCGCGGGCTGCCGTCGCGCTGCGCGCGCAGCTCGGCCCAGCGCAGGTAGCCACTCTGCTCGAGCAGCCGGTTGAGGATGTCGCCCACGGTCAGCGTGTCGCGCAACCGCCCGATCCGATCGGTCAGCTCGAGAAGTCGAGAGGCCTGCTCGGCCACCTTCGGTTCCATCTCAGGGAATCCCTCGCGCATCGACTCGTCAAGGCAGTCACGGAGCCGCATTCCGCTCCGCTCGAATCGCCGCGATGCGAGGCGGTACATGCCCGCGTCGGCGAGGCGCACGATCGGGCCCTGCAGGATTCGGACCAGCGCCCCATCATCCATCGGGTTCTCGGCCAGCCGGAGCAGCGCCAGCACGTCTTTGATCTCCTGGCGGTCGAAGAAGCCCGAGCCTCCGCTGGTCACGTAGGGGATGCCCTGGCGGCGCAGCTCGTCCTCGAACTCGCGGGGAAGCATGCGGACCGAATGCGAAAGGACGGCGATCTCGCGGAATGCGCGACCGCTCACGTGCAGGCGGCGAATCGTCTCGGCGACCGAGCGGGCCTCGGTCCGCGCGTCGGGCGCCATCAAGACGCTCACCGGCGGACCGTCGCCTGCTCCGCGTGTCGCTACGAGCTCTGGCTCGCCGGAGAAGTCTCGATCGCGCCGGATGAAGTCGGTCGCGCAGTCGAGGATGCCCTGGAAAGACCGGCGGTTGTGCGTGAGCGGGAGGCGGGTGCCTGGAAAACGTGACCGGATGTTTTCGATCTCGGCGTCGCGCCACCCGTAGATCGATTGCTTTGCGTCGCCGACCACGGTGACGTTGCCGAAGTGCTCGGCGGCCGCGAGCCGGATGAAGTCGAGCTGTATGCGGTTGGTGTCCTGGAACTCGTCGACGATCAGGTAACGGAACCGCTCGCGGCAGCGGCGGCGAAACTCGGGCACACGCTCCAGCGCGTCGATGACCTCGAGCAGGAGATCGTCGAAGTCGCGAAGTCCCTGCGCGTGAAGGCCATCCTCGTACGCGCGGTAGATCGTGAACAGCACCTCGATCGCCTCCGCCTCGGCGCGAGCGGGATCCGGGCCACCGGAACCGTTGGTGGCCGGCCGGTTGCTCCAGTGCTGCGTGTGCAGGTCGACGGCGCGGTGGTGGAAGTGTTCGGGGCCGATGCCGCGGCCTTTGAGCTTGAGAAGAAAGCGAAGTCCGGACCGCAGGAGATCGTCCAGGTCGTCCACCGACAGCGCCGTGAACGAGTCCGGGTCGAACGGCGCCGCCGCGCCGCTGCGCAGCTTCGCGAGGAGCTCCTGCTCGAACAGGCGCTGGCCCGTCTCGTCGAGGACACGCATCTCGCGCGGCGCGCCGACGAGGTAGGCGAACTCATCGAGCAGCCGGGCGCAGACGCTGTGAAAGGTCCCGATCCATGCTCCGTCGAGCGCGTTGGCGCCAAGGTCCGGCCGGCGCGCGGTCAGCTCCGAGGTGATCCGCCGGCGCAGCTCCTCGGCCGCGCGATCGCTGAACGTCACGGTCAGGATCCGATCAGGCGCGACGCCCTGCTCGACCAGCCAGCAGAACCGCTCGGTGGCGGTGAAGGTCTTGCCCGTGCCCGGACCGGCAGAGATCAAGAAGGCTCCCTCCGGCCCAGCGTGGGCGGCGGCCGCCTGCTCCGCACTCAATATGGTGCCACGGACCCGGGTCGCCTTCACTCCGGCGGCGCTCCCCCGTATGGGCACACGGCCGCGTGGGGGCACGTCCCGAAGCGCGTGACGCACGTGCCCGCGAGCTCGCGCGGAGCCGGCTCGAAATGTCCGGCCTTGATCTTCTCGATCGCGGTCACGACGACCTCGCGGCTGCGCGACAGGTCGTCCGCCGAAAGAGGCTTTTCGCGGTACTCCTTCAATCCCGCCGGGCGACCGACGCTGAAGATGTCCTGGCGCATGCCTCCCCAGACCCAGTCCTTCGGGTACCAGAGCGACAGAAACCGCGGCTGGAAGCCGAGCGGCTTGCCCTCCTCGTCGACACCCTCCTTGCAGGCGAGGTAGTACAGCGCGAGCTGCACGTCGTGCAGCTCCGGTCCGAAGTACATCTCGTAGGCGAACCGCATGGCTTTGCCCGCGCCTGTTTTGTAGTCCACCACCTCGACCTCGCCGTCCCCGACGTCGTTGACGCGGTCGATCTTGCCCACCACCTCGGAGCCATCGAGCTGCAGGCGGAAGCGTTTCTCAATCGCGAGCGTGCGCAGGCGGCGGATCAGCTGCATGCCCGTCACGGCGCGGATGTAGTTGCCGAGCAGGGACCGCACCTGCTTCTCCTCGCGCTTGCGGTCGAGCACGCCCTCCATCCGCGACAGGTATCCGTCGAGGTGACGCTGCAGCGCCGCGTCGAGCCACTCCCTCTGATGATCGGCTTCGAGTGGACGCCACTGTTCCTCGTGCTCGTGAAAGTCCTGGAGCACCTCGTGGAGGAAGCCACCGCGCTCCATCGCCACCGAACGTGGCTCCTCGACGAGTCGGGGGTGGTGGTTGTACCAGTACAGCCGCGGGCACTTCAGGTAGTCGTTCAGGGTCGTGGGGCTGAAGTGGTCGATCTGCACCTGGTCGGGATTGCGTCCCGGCCCGTACGGCTCGAACGGTTCACCAGACGTGGGATCGGCGAGAAACGCGATGTCGAGACCAAGGCGCGCGGCTCGCTCCATGACCCCGTCGCCCAGCGCTGGGCGGTGCGACGCCAGCAGCACCTCGGCCTCGCGCTGGAGGAGAACATCGTCCGGCAGGAGGCGAGACGAGGCGCGCGTCAGGTCACGTTCGGTCGCGTCCGGCTGCGCCATGTCGAGGAACATGGAGCGGCCTGCCTGGCGCAGGTACGAGTCGGCGTAGGTGATGTACAGGCGGCGACGGGCCCGGGTCATGGCAACGAACGCGAGCCGTGCCTCCTCGGCAAGGTGGCCGTCCGGGTCCGATGGCCACGACGGCATGAACCCGACCTTGAAGCGCTCGAGCCACGCGCGATCGTCCGCGTCGAGCAGCGGGTGGGGCCGCGCCTCGAGCGGAAACAACCCGTGCGCGAAGCCAGAGCAGAAGACGACCTCGAACTCGAGCCCTTTTGCCTGGTGCACGGTCATGACCTGGACCGCATCGCGCGCGCCTTCCGCCGGCTCGGCGTCGTCGGCCGCCGACGCGAGCAAGCTCTCGATGGATCCGCTGAGGTCCCCAAGGAGTGGCTTCGCGCCGTGCATGCGCTCGTAGACGGCCTCGATCGATTCGAGACCCTCGATCGTGGAGCGCAGGTCGGCGATCGCCTCCGCGCGCTGCTGCGGCGGCAGGTCGAGGTCGAGGAGCCGCCGCATCGCGCCGTCCTCGATGAGGATGGAGTAGGCGAGACTGGCGAGCGGCAGTCTCGAGGCACGAGCGAGAAGTCGCTGGCGCGCCTGCATCCAGGCGTGCAGGCTCTCGAGCTCGCCTTCGTTCAGGTACTGCATGTAGTCAGGCGTCGACGGCTCTTCGCCAACCTCCCCGCTCCACGGCAGCGGGTACAGCAGCGGATTGCGCGCGGCGAGGATGTACATGAGGCGCCGCACCACCTTCAGCAGCGGACGGCCGCGCTGGGCCGCGTAAGCGCGGAGGCGACCGACCGTACGTGGACCCACGCCGCCCAGGCTCGAAGCAAGCGCGCTCTCGAAAGCGTCGGCGTCGTCGGGCTGGCGCAGCGACTCGAGATAGCCGATGAGGAAGCGGACCACCTCGTTGCGGGCGGTCGCGCCCCAGCCCCGCACCTCATAAGGAAGGTCGAGCGCACGCAGCGCCTCCTCGAACGGGGCGCCGAGCGCCGTCGTGCTGCGGAGGACGACCGCGAAGTCGCTGAGGCGCAGCTCCGGCCACTCCGAGCGCAGCCGCTTGATCTCGCGGGCGCAGAAGAATGCTTCGTCGACCGGGTCTGCCTCCCGCGCCACGACCACGGCGCCGGCGATGGACAGCGGCGCCTCTGAGCGCAGCTCACGCGGGGGCCGGCCGGGCTGCGTCACCCCGAGCAACCGCTCGCCTGCGTCGAGTGCCTCCTGCGAGCAGCGCCGGCACACGCCGAGCTGGCGCGTCGGGGCGTCGTAGACGGTGACGAAGTCGTTGCTCAGCAGGCGAGGCACCGTGCCTCGGAACCCGTAGATAGATTGGTCCGGATCGCCCACCACGACCAGCTTCGGTCGCGACTCGGGTGGAGCGATCAGCTGCAGAAGCTCGAACTGCGCGGGGTCGACGTCCTGGAACTCGTCGACCAGCACGACTCGGAACTGGGCACGCAAACGGTCTCGCAGCCTCGGGTTGGACTGGAGGAGCTCGATCGCGCCCGAGATGAGGTCGCGGAAATCGAGCATGCGCGCGTCCTGCATGCGCTGCTGATAAGCCTGGTAGACGGACGCCAGCACGCGGAGGCGCTCCGTGCCGCTCGCCTCCGCGGCGAGCTGCAGCGCGGCCGGGTGGACGAGGTTCTGTTTCATGAGCGCGACGAACCCGAGAAGGTCGCGCGCAAACGCATCCGAGCG
>DATKFA010000075.1:0-3677 GCA_035511715.1 Candidatus Acidiferrum sp.
GCGACGTAAGAGTCCCCGCAGCAGGGACAGCACGCCCGTCCATCATGGACGCGCAAGGCAACCTGACAGAGTGGGCAGTGCGCTTCTACAACCCAGTCGATCGCGCGCTCGGCTTCCTCTCTCACCAGTCGCAACCTCGAACGAGCTGGCCGCCGGGACATGCAATTCCCACCGCCTGGGAGGCGACGGCCAGCTCTGTCTGTTGCTACCCACCGTTCAGAGGCTCGGTTGCAGCCGCTCGAGCTCGAGACCCGTCGTGCAGACAATCAACGGCTGAGCCTGGGGACCCGATCGAGAAACCGCATTCGAAATGGCAGGGGCGGAAGGATTCGAACCCTCGGCCCTCGGTTTTGGAGACCGATGCTCTGACCAGACTGAGCTACGCCCCTATGCCGCTAGGGCATTCTACCCAACGCCTCCCGAGGCCCCGTTAGCATCGCCTGATGGCCGCATTTCTCGCCAACGTGGGCGTCAACGCGTCCCACCCCGTCGTCTCGCCGCTCCACGCCGATGGCACCTTCGAGCTGCTGTCGATCCCGGAAGCCGTGCCTTGGCAGCCGCCGATGGTTCTTGGCTGGCGCAACAAGGCTGTTCATCGAGACCCGGATTTCACGTCGGCCCCGGCGACCTACGGCGACAACTGCCGTCGCTCCGGCCGCGCCTTCAGCATGAGGCGCGCACAACGGGGCGACCTGATCGTCTTCCTCGCCCGACTGGTCGATAACCACGCCGGCTTCTACCTCGTCGGCTGTCTGGAGATCGAGGACGTTCTGCCGGACGTGACAGTGGATCCCGGAGAAGGATGGTGGGACGGCAACGCGCACACGCGAAGGGCGCGAACGACAGGGTCGTGGGATAGCTTCTGGGTCTTCAAAGGCAGCCCCAAGAGCAAGCTGTTCGATCGCGCTGCGCCCTTTGCCCGCGAAGAGCTGACAACCGTTTTTGGTGACAGGCTGCGCTGGCCGGCGCACCGCACCGAGCTGCAGACGATCGGCTCCTACACTCGCGCGGTTCGGCGGATCGAGGGCGCCGGGGAAGAATGGCTGCGGTCGATCTGCCCGTCCTGATCGTCGGCGACGTGCACGGCGACCTGGAGCGATTGTTCACCGCGCTCAAGCCATACCCCGCCGACCGATGGCGGACCGTTTTCCTCGGCGACCTGGTCGATTACGGGATGTTCGGTGTCGGCTGCCTTCGCTACGCACGCGACCGTAAGAACTCTGAGGTCCTCCTGGGCAATCACGAGGTAGCCATGCTGGGCGCCCTCCGCGATTCCTCACGCGTTGGCTTTTACATCAGCATCGGCGGCCAGCAACACGACCTCGATGCGCTCCGGCAGGACGAGCCGCTGCAGGCCTGGATGATGGCGCGACCTCTGATGCTGAAGCTGGAAGACGGCACCCTCTGTCAGCACTGCGGCAACGACGATTACCGCCTGCTCCTGGCAGAGGGAACATCGGACCCAGTGGCCACAATCAACACCAACGGCCGCCTCGTCCTCGAGGCGGGCGACACCGACCTGCTGTGGAAGGTCATGAGCAGCAAGGGGGTCTTCGCGACCCAGCCCGATCGCCTCGATCGTTGGCTCGAGCTCACCGGCTCACGGCGCGTGGTCTTCGGGCACACGCCACACCACGGACTGCGACCCGCGCTTTACCACGATGGCAAGGCGATCAATTACGACGGTGGACTATCTCGCTCCCACTACCGTCGCGCCGCGCCCCTCGCGGCGAGCGTCGGCCCGCTCCCTCCCTAAGCGACCGCCGGTCTGCAATCCTTGCACGGCCGGTAGCCCGCGCCTCGGGCCTCGTCCTCGTCATGGAAGTAGACGAAGTTCGCGGGCTTCACGTGCCGGCCGTGGTAACAGGTAGGGAAGCAGAAGATCTTCGTGCTCTTCACTCCCTCGTAGCGCAGACCGGACTGCGCCAGCCTCTGCAGGCGAGGGAGCTCGACGCCCTCCAGGGTCAGGATCGACTTCTTGGCCTCCGGCCCTCCCCCGCCGTAGTTGCCGATGACCCCATCCGTCCGGATCACCCGGTGGCACGGGATGAAATAAGGAATCGGGTTGTGAGCCAGCGCGGTGCCCACCGCGCGCACCGCGGCCGGGTGACCGATCTCGCGGGCGACCCAACCGTACGGTCGCACCTGGCCGCGCGGGATCTGGAGGGTCTTCTCCAGCACCGCCTGGCTGAAAGGCGTGAGGCCGCGCAGGTCGAAGCGAAGGCGCCGCTTGCCCGCGAGCTGATCTGCGATCTTTGCCGCGAGGTCGGCAGGCGGATCGACCCGGACCAGCAACCGACCAACGTTGTCGGAAAACCAGGTTTCGAAATCCTGGGCCGAGGGGGCGCGCATCGCCGCCGACACACCGCGCCGATTCCAGGCCACGTACACGGGACCCAGCACCGTGCCAAACAGCGCGTAGCTGTCGGTGATGCCCGCCTCGGCCAGCACGCGCTCCGCAAAACCCTCGGGCGCCTTCACGTCGCCGAGTCTCCTCAAGTCAGTCATCACGGTCGCCATGGTTCTCACCTCTAAGGATTTTCAGACCGCGATGCACGTTCGCCTTGACGGTCCCAACCGGTTGACCCAACGTCTCTGCCACCTCGGCGTACGAAAGGTCCTGGACATGTCGCAGCACGACGGCCTCGCGATATTTCGTGGGCAGGCAGGCGACGCGCGCCGCCAGCTCGTCGATCTCGGCCTTCCGTAACACGTCTTCCTCGGGTCCGGTTGCAAGGTCCGGCTCGCTGCCGTTCAGCTCGACCAACCGCGGCCGCACGCCGCGGACCCGATTGCGCACGACGTTGACCGCGATCCGGTGCAGCCACGCCTTCTGCTTCAGGTCGCGGATCCGATCAGGCGAATACGTCGCCAGCGCTTTGTACGCGCGGATGAACGTGTCTTGCGCCACGTCCTCGGCGTCGTGCCTGTTGCCGGTGAGCGCGAAGCCGAGCGCGTAGATGCGGTCCTGGTGATCCCGCACGAGGCGCTCGAAGACGCGGTCGGTCCCGTCCATCAGCTTCCTAAACCCAATTCAGTGCCGCCGGGTTGCAGGGAACCATGATGCGGCCCGAGGTGTACATGATGCGTTCCGATGGAGGGCCGGCCAGAGGACGATTCCGCCCTGATCGCGCGCGCCCTGCGCGGGGACGGGGCCGCCTACGAGGAGATCGTGCAGCGCTACCAGCAGCTCGCGTTTCGCACCGCCTACGTCATCACGGGATCCGCCGCCGACGCGGAGGATGCCGCGCAGGAAGGATTCGTCAAGGCCTTCCGCGCGCTGAATCGCTTTCGTCGGGGCGCTCCGCTGAGACCGTGGCTCTTGCGCATCGTCGCCAACGAGGCCCGCAACCGGGCGCGTTCCGCCGGCCGGCTCCACCGGCTCGAGCTCAGGCTCACCGATGACTTCCGCCCGGGGGATGCGGCCCCATCCCCCGAGGCGGTGGTCGTCGCGGGCGACGAGCGGCGACGCCTGCTCGACATGGTCAACGCCCTCGGCGACGACGACAGGCTCGTCATCGCGACCCGCTACTTCCTCCAGCTCGATGGCCAGGAGACCGCCGCCGCGCTCGGGATCGCCGAGGGCACGGTGAAGTCGCGCCTGTCGCGCGCCCTAGCGCGTTTGCGTGCGCGGATGGAGGAGGCGTCCCGTGCCTGACCTCGAACAGGACCTTACT
>DATKFA010000076.1:0-8541 GCA_035511715.1 Candidatus Acidiferrum sp.
TGATTGGGACAACAGACCCAGGGCTCCGCGCCCGCCGCCTCGATAGAGTTTGCGGGCCAAGAGGAGGGAAGCACTTGCAAATCTCGATTCGTATCGCAGCCGTGGCGTCTCTGTCGTCGCTGGCCCTGGTGGCGGCGAGCAATACCATCGCTTTCGCGGCGCCGGACCCTGACAACCACGGGCACCACTACGGCCAGCTGAAGCACCCAGAGGTGACTTCTCCGCCGCCGCCCGTTCCGACGCCTACACCGCACCCGATCGTGCAGCCGACGCCGAACGTGGCACCGGTGGTTCACACCCCCGCAGCCCGCAACATCAGCGCCGGGCCGGTGCTCCAACCAGCGCCAGTGTCGGCGTCGCCGGCCCCGATCGCGGCGCCGGTCGCGCCCGTCATCCAGCTCAACCGGGCGGCGGACTCCGCTGGACAGTACGACTGGCTCCTGGCGCTCATCCTCCCGCTACTGCTGGCGGTGTGGCTCATCGCTTTCGTCGGACTCGCGCGGAGACTGTCCGGAGCACGCAAGAGGGTGCTGCAGGTGCAGACCGCGCCCGCATAGCATCGGCCCCCGGTCAGGGGACCGCGCCGCGCGTTCGCCGGAATGTCAGAGAGTCAGCAGGCCCATCCGCATCGCGTTCAGGACCGCTTCCGTGCGATTGCCTGCACGCAGCTTGTCGAAAGCCCGGCTGAGATGGTTGCGCACCGTCTTGTCGCTGATGCCGAGGCGGCGAGCGATCTGTTTGTTCGAAAGTCCGCTCGCGACCTGGTTCAGGACATCGAGCTCCCGCTCCGAAAGATCCGCCGAGGCCGTGCGCTGTGGCTGCGAGCTGGAGGTCGCGGAAAGGATGCGTTCGATCATCTCGTCAGGCGTTATGTCCTTGTCCGCATAACCGAAGGCGCCGCCGTCGATCGCCGCGGTGACCACGGACCTGTCCGCGTAGGCCGACAGCACCAGCACCCGCACGTTCGGTGCGTCCTGGTGCAGCCTCTTGACCGCCTCGACGGCGGTGAGCCCAGGCATTTGAAGGTCCATCAGCACCACGTCCGGCCGGAGCGCGAGCGTTTCCTCGACGGCTTCGGCTCCATTCCTCGCCTGTGCGACTACCTCGACCCGCGGATCACGCGCGAGAATCCGAGCGAGGCTTGCGCGAAACAACGTGTGGTCGTCGGCGATCAGGACCTTGACGGGCGCGTCTACCGCGATCACACGAGGATCCGAGCCGGCACGCGAACCTCGACCCTCGTGCCGCCTGACTCGAGCGTCGCAGAGCTGAAGGTTCCGCCGAGTATCACCGCTCGCTCGGACATGCCGACCATTCCGAAACCGGACAGCGCGTCAGGAAGGCGCACGCCGTCATCGATGACGACCATGACGGCCTCGTGCTTGGGGTTGGTGTCGAGGAAGACGCCGATCTTCCGGGCCCTCCCGTGCCGCACCGCGTTGGCGATCGATTCCTGCGCTATGCGGAGCAGATTGAACGCAGCCCAACCGTTGATGCGCTTCGGCCAGCGCGACGTGGCGTGGACGGACGTCACGACGTCGCTCGCGGGGCGCGCGAGCTCGCTCTCCAGCACCTCCACGAGGTTGAGACGCAGGCCCCGCTGACCGCGCAGGTCGATCAGCATCTCCCTGGTCTGCCGCAGCACACGTCGAGCCGTCTCCTCCACTCGCAGCATGTGCGCGGACACGGATTCGTCGAGCGGGGCCTGTGTCCTGAGCTCGTAGAGGTCGAGGACAAGCGCGATCAGGGGTTGCGCCACCTGGTCGTGGAGCTCACGCGCAAAGTGAGCCTGGAGATCTCCGGCGACATCCGCTGTTGTCGGGGCGCCGTCCGATGGCGACAGAACCCCCGGGCTACTTGGAAACTCCAAGCCTTGAAGCGCCTCCCTCAACTCGCCATCAACGAAAGACCGGCTGGAGGCGGTCAATTCGCTGGGGCGAAGCCAAGTCTAGCGCGACATCGGCGCCAGCGCTTAAGCATCTGAACAAAGCACCGTTAAGTTCCGACCGCAAACGCGCGACCGGATGGCGCCCTGTGGAGACCTGTGATCAGGCCGGCCGGGTGGGCGCCGCGCGCCCTGGTGGCTCGGGTCGCGCGAAGGCTTCCACTGCCGCGAGCATCGCGTCGCGGAAGCGCAGCTGATCGGAATCGGGGAGCCGGCGCAGGGCGTCCGGCGGTTCGAAGAGCTGCGCGATGAGCTGGTCCCTCACCTGGCGGCCGCGCGCCGTCACGGTGAGCACGTTGATGCGGCGGTCGGTGGCGTGGGCCTGTCGCACGACCAGCGCTCGCTCCTCGAGGCGATCGGTGGGGTCGACGACGGTCGATGGGTTGCAGTGCAGCCGTTTCGCCAGCTCTTTCTGAGAGATCGCGTGGTCGGGGTCGAGCTGGATCAAAGCCCAGGCCGAGACAGGGGAAAGGCCCGCAGCGTCTGCGGCTCGGTTCATCCGGTCCTCCCATCCGCTGTACGACTCCACCAGCAGAGCCCAGAGCTCGTGGGCGCGAGAGCGGTAACGCAGGCCGGGGACGAACTCGTCGTTCACTGGCGCTGAAGTCTACGGCTCCCGGGCCCAAATCGATTTGCGGTGAAATAAATGGAGAATCCACGGGGTTGGCTGAGGGCAGTAACCCTTTCCAAGGAGGCGTAGCTGTATGGGGACCTGGAAGTTCGATCCGATGCATACGCAGGTCGAGTTCTCGGCCAAGCACCTCGGGATGATGACGGTCCGAGGCCACTTCAACGAGGTCACGGCGTCGGGTGACATCTACCCCGACCACCCCGATAGATCGCACGTCGAGGCCGTCATCAACACGGCCAGCATTCGGACGCACAACGAGCAGCGCGACAACGACCTACGCTCGTCCAACTTTCTCGAGATCGCGAAGTACCCGACCATGAGCTTCAAGAGCACGAAGGTCGAGCACGTCGGCGGCGACCGCTACCGCGTCACCGGCGACCTCACCATCAAAGCGACCACGAAGCCGGTGACGCTCGAGGTGGTCAAGTACGGCGAATTCAACGACCCGATGATGGGTCACCGCATCGGCTACGCGGCGCAGACGAAGATCAACCGCAAGGATTTCGGCATGAACTTCGACGCGATGCTCGACGGCAAGTTTGTCGTCAGCAACGACATCCAGATCAACATCGAGGGCGAGATCCTCGAGGCGGCCGACGAGCCGGCGCCGGCGAAGGAACAGCAGGAAGCCGGGGACCGGGCGCGCTAGAGCGCTGGGTCGCGGGCGGCAAACACGAAAACCAGGGCGAGGATCAGCGCAAGCGCGACGGGTCCCCACTCGTTGACGGGTCCGCTGGTGAACAGGAGTCTGATCACCAGCGACCCGAAAACGTAGGCGCCGCCCAGGGCTAGCAAGATGCGAAAGCGCCGCGCGACGAGCCGGAGCTGGCGGCGGAAGCCGCCGGGTCGGAGGGCGAGGACGCTGACCGCGAGAGCGGTGAGGAGCACGAGCCCGACCAGAAAGCCCCTCACGCCGCCAGTCTGAAGCCAGCTAGGATCATCGGGGTGCAGCTCGCCCTCCGCCGGCCGTCGCCATCACCAGCGGCGTTCGAAGAATTTCAGCACGACAGGCTCGAATTCTTCCGTCGCTGCGCCGAGACAGCGGACGCCGTGCGGGTCCGGTTCGCCGTCGAGGACGTGATGGTCGTCAGCCGGCCCGAGCTGGTGAATGACGTCCTCGTCGCCCGCCGCGCCGACTTCAGCAAGGCGTACCTGACATCGCTGATGCACCCGCTGCTCGCCGGCAGCATGCTCCTCGCCGACAGCGACAGCTGGCTGCACCAGCGCAAGCTCGTCCTGCCCGCGTTTCATCGCGAGCGCCTGGACACGTACGCGTTCCTGATGGCGGAGGAGGCGCGTCGCGCCTGCGCGGCATGGGTGCCAGGACAGCGGCGAGACGTCCACTCCGACATGATGCGAATGACGCTTCAGATCGTGACCCGCACCCTGTTCGGAATCGACTTCCGGAGCGCGGTCGGCGTGGCCGAGAACCTGGTCGCCACGGTGATGGACGAGTTCAACCGCCGGATCGCGAGCCCGGTTCGTTTTCGCTTCCCCCTGCCGAGCGTGCGGACGCTGCGCCTGTTCAAGGCCATGCGCGAGCTGGATGACATCGCGTACCGCGCCATCGCGGAGCGCCGGCGCGAGCCCCAACAGGACCTTCTCTCGATGCTCGTCGCCGCCCAGGACGAGAGCGGTCAGCCGATGAGCGACAGAGAGGTCCGCGACGCCTGCATCGCTGTGTTCTTCGCCGGCCATGAGACCACCGCATGCCTGCTCTCCTGGACCTGGTACGTGCTGGCCCAGCGACCGGACGTCGAGGAGAAGCTGCTCGCCGAGCTCGGGCGTGCCGGCGCGGACGAGACCGAGTCGCAGGCGACCCTGGTCTCGCGTCTTCCTTATATGCAGATGGTCCTGAACGAGGTGCTGAGGCTCTATCCGCCGGCGTACGCGTTCGGCCGCCGCGCGCTGCGCAACACCGTGGTCGGCGAGCACCCAGTGGAGGCCGGGACGACCGTCCTGATGAGCCCGTGGGCTATGCACCGTGACGCTACGTATTTCGAGGATCCGGAGCGGTTCGTGCCCGAGCGCTGGGCGGACGGCCTGGCGTCGCACCTCCCGAGGTTCGCCTACTACCCCTTCAGCAGCGGTCCGCGAAGGTGCGTCGGCAGCTCGTACGCGACGATGGAGGCGACGATCGCCCTCGCCACGATCCTGCCGCGGTTCCACCTGGCGTCCACCGCCGAGGTCAGGCCGGCGCCCTCCCTGACGCTTCGCCCTGCGGGCGGAATGCCGGTGCAGGTACAGGCCCGAAACTAGGCTTCGAAGCGCTTCGGATCGGCGACAATTTGCCGCGCCGATGCACGCCTACTGGCGCCCGATGTCGCTGCAGGAGCACATCCTTCCGCTGCTCGTCATCGCGGTCGTCATCGTGGCCGTGCTGCTGGCGGCGCGTCGATGGCCCGGGCGATGGGTCGACCACGGCGCCAGGGTGATCGCGGTCGCGGTGGTGGCGGCCGAGGCCGGCTGGTGGGTCATCAACATCGTCGAAGGGACATGGACGGTGCAGTGGAGCCTTCCGCTCCACCTCTGCGAGGCCGGATGCTTCCTGGTCGCCGCGGCTCTCTGGTGGCGAGCCCGCTTCGCCTTCGAGATGAGCTACTTCTGGGGCCTCGGCGGCACGATGCCAGGCCTGCTGTCGCCCAGCATTCCGGGCCACTTTCCCGACCCCGTGTTCTTCCAGTACTACGCCCAGCACGGACTGCTCGTCCTGGGCGCCTTCTATCTGGTCGTCGCGCTCCGAATGCGTCCGGCGCGGCGGGCGGTCATGAGGGTCTCGATCGCCACCGGGGCCTACGCGGTCGCGGTCGGAATCGTCGACTACCTGACCAACGGCAACTACCTGTTCCTGCGCGACCTTCCGCCAACCCGCACTTTCCTGGACTACATGGGTCCCTGGCCGTGGTACATCCTCACGCTGACGATCGGGGCGATCGTCGTCTTCAACCTCCTGTACCTGCCGTTCGCGCGCTCGGCGCCCATGCCGGAGGCGGTCGCGACCACCGCTTAGGGCGCTAGCCGAAGCGGCGGACGAACATGAACATCGCCGGGACCCAGTACTCGGCCCCGTTCGGCTTGCGCCGGCGGCGAGCCCGTCGCAAGAAGCCCCAGACCGCGAGCTTGCCGGCGTTGGTCGGCATGAGCTCGTCTTCGGCGACCAGCTTGCGCGAGATTCTCTCGTCCTCGTCGAGCGGCTTGAAGATGGAGTACATGCTTCGCCGCTCCAGGCTTCGAAGGTCGCGCTCTTCGAGAGGAGCCATGGGTCCGACCCCTATTTAAGTACTGCGCGCCGTTTTCGTCACTTTGGAAAGGTCGGCGCCCCAGTGCTGACTGGAGCGCCGACAGGGGTAGGGGAGATTCGTGTTCAGGCGCGGGCGGGGCGCAGGACCGCGTGGGACCGCGTGGATGGCGGCTCGAGGATCGGCTTCCGGCGTCCGGTGAGCGTCCGCCATGCAACCGCCGGCCGGAAAAGCGCCGCAGGCGCGTCGACCAGGTTGACGACGCGCCGAAACGCATCGTTGACGATTGCGTCCTGCATCGACACCTCGATCACGCGATCCAGATAGCCCCGGATCACGCTGTCCAGGGCGCCTGGCTGCCGGCCCTCTGTGGTCGGGTAGCGCACGTCGGCTCCGGTGGCGATGACCCAGGCCGCGGTCGTTGCCTTCGCCACCGCACCCTGCATGCGTCGCGAGAATCCAGCCCGCTCGCAATCTTCGAGCGCCAGCCGCAGCGAGGCCGCCGACTTCGCGGCCACGCTCATGCCCTGCCCGTAGATCGGGTTGAAGGCGCACGCGCCATCACCGACCACGACAAATCGTTCCGGCCAGCGCGGCATCTGCTCGAAATGACGGCGGCGGTTGGTCGTCGCGCGAAAGCCGCTGATCCTGGAGAGCGGTTCGGCGTTCCGGATCGCCCGGAAGATCAGGTCGCTGCGCAGGCTGCGCGCGAACTCGAGGAAGCCATCACGGTCGACGGGCGGATAGTCGCGGGCGTATCCGCCCAGCGTGACCATCCAGCGGTTGCCCTCGATCGGCGCGAGCACGCCTGCCCGCGGCATGGCCGGCGGCTTGTCTCCGATCATCACGATCTTCCAGTCGGCTGCAAAGCGTTCCGGGATCGCGAGGACGCAGCTTGCGTAACCAAGGAACGAGTTGATGACGGTCTCCTTGGGCCTGCCGTAGCCGAGTGCTTCCAGCCAGTCGGGCGCCTTCGAGTTACGTCCGCTCGCGTCGATCACCAGGTCGGCGTAAAGCGGAGTTATCGCGAAGGTCCGCCGGCCGCGCAGCTCGACGCCTACCACCTGGGTCCCGTCGATCGAACCGATCAAACCCATCGCCTCGTGTCCGTCGAGCACATAGACGTTGCTGCACCCGAGGACGCGACGCCGCACCGTCCACTCGATCAGCTCGCGACTCGCGGCGACGAGCGCGGGGCTGTCGAAGCGCTTGCTCCATCCGGCCGCGCTCAGGCGGAGAAAATCAGCGCCCGACAAGCGGACCGCGCCGGCGGCGACCAGCTCCGACTCGAGCCCCGGATATTGCTGCTCCATCACGTCGAGTCCGCCGCGCAGCAGTCCGTGGAGGTGACGGGATTGAGGAACACCGGCCCGGAAGCCCGGCTCGGCGGGAAGCCTGTCGCGGTCGACGATGGTCACACGGTCGAAGCGGCCGGCGAGGGCTCCCGCCGCCATCAGGCCGGCGATTCCAGCACCGATCACGACCGCGTGCGTGCCCTCGGCTGACGCGACCCACGGCTGGAACCGGGGCTTGAGCAGGGACTGCCAGCTGGGGCTCGCCAGGGCGAGATCGAGCTCGATCTCGCGTGCGCTCGGAACCTCGAAACCGCTCGGGTCGTCTCTGGAAATGGCCATCTCGATCCTCCTTGGAGTGTTGACAGCAGGTTCGAGGAAGCCGCTCAAGGAAACCCCTAGAGTTGCTCAAGCTCAGCGAGGCGCCCACAATGGCCGCGGCGCCATGGAATTCAGGATGCTGGGCCCGCTCGAGGTCCGGCGCGGTGAGGAGACACTTGCCCTCGGGGGCGCCAAGCAGCGCGCGCTTTTCGCGATCCTGCTGCTCCACGCCAACCACGTCGTCAGCCGGGAGCGACTGGCCGAGCTGCTGTGGGGGGACGAACCGCCTTCGACGGCCGACCACGTGATCGAGGTCTACGTCTCGCAGCTCCGGCGGGTCCTCGAGCCGGAGGGCGCGCCGTTCAAGTTGCTGGTCCGCAAAGCCGCCGGATACCTTCTGCAAGTCCCGCCCTCGGACATCGACGTCAACCAGTTCGCCGGCCTGGTCGATGGCGCGAGGTCGGCGCAGCCGGCCGAGGCGACGGCCCAGCTCGCACGCGCGCTCGGCATGTGGCGGGGCCCGGCGCTCGCCGACTTCGCTGGGGAGTCGTTCGCCCTCGGCGAATCGGCCCGTTTGAACGAGCTGCGGCTCTACGCGCGTGAGGAGAGGATCGACGCGGAGCTCGCGCTCGGCCACCACGCGCAGCTGATCGGCGAGCTGCAGGGCCTGGTCGAAGAGCACCCGCTGCGCGAGCGGCTTTGTGGCCAGCTGATGCTCGCCCTGTACCGCTCCGGGCGCCAGGCCGAGGCCTCGGACATATATCAGAGGACGCGCGAGCGGCTGGTCGACGAGCTTGGGATGGAGCCTGGGCCTGAGCTGCAGGAGCTGTTGAAGCGGATCCTGCAGCAGGAGAGCGGGCTGGCCGCGGCCCCAGTCCCGCCCTCAACCCTTCCGTCGGGGACGATGACGTTCCTCATCACGGACATAGAAGGCTCCACTCGCCGCTGGGACCGGAGCCCGGACGAGATGCGCGAGGCGATGGGGATCCACGACCTGGTGATAGGCGCCGCGATCACCGCGCATGGCGGGACGCAGATCGAGTCTGGCCGTGAGGGCGACAGCATCCTGGCCGTCTTCGCGCGGGCGAGTGACGCCGCCGGCTGCGCCCTGGA
>DATKFA010000077.1:0-3523 GCA_035511715.1 Candidatus Acidiferrum sp.
TTGAGTTCGAAGGTCATTCGCCGCGAGCCGTAGAACGGAAGTTCGAGGTGCAGTTCGTCGATCCGGCGCATCACGGCCAGATCGTCCGCCCTGGTGAAGGGCTTGGAGCGGTAGACCCCCGAGCGCGTCAAGCTCAACAGCGCGCATTGGCGGCGCACCGACAGGTCCTTGCCAGGCCGTTCGACCATCGCTCTTCGATCCGGCGCGCTCATCGCCCTGGCCTCCCGGCCAAGAAATCCCGTTCGACCGTCAGTTGTCCGATCTTGGCGTAAAGCTTGGCCGTCTCGCGCTCGCGCTCCTCCTCGCCATCCCCCGAACCGCTCGCCCCTCGCACGAAGAGGCTCGCCGCATTGTCGAGAACCTGCTTCTTCCAAGCATAAATCTGGTTCGGATGCACCCCGTGCCGCTTCGCCAGTTCCGGAACTGTCGCATCCTCGCGCAGCGCCTCAAGCGCAATCTTCGCCTTGAACGCCGCATCAAACTTCTTGCGTGACTTCGTCATTGCTCGCTCCATCGGTTGCGACAGAGCAGGACATTTCACACCTTAGCCAATGGTCCTAAATCCGGGGTCCAGCTCATGATTTGGCCGCGGTACTTTACCTACGGCCTCGGCACCTACGGCCTCGGCGGCACGTCGATCCTGGCCGCAAGGGACGAGAGGCCCGTCCGCCAGAGCCGCTGAAGGCGGGCTTGCTTAGGCCATCATGTTTCCTTTCGTATTCGATGGGCGAAAGATACCCGAGGGCCGAATGGCGACGGGACGGGTTGTACAACTCCTCACCAGAAGACACACGGTACGGAAGCTGGCGACGAGGTCGAGGTCGTCTACCCTTGGCATCCCTGGGTGGGACGCACTGTTTGCGTTCATGAGGTAGTCGAGCGTGGGGCGATTGCCTCGGCGCGATGCAGCCTTGCGGGGGCGGCGCCTGTACGCATTCGGGAGCTGCCGCTTTGGATGCTTGATGCAGCGGGCTGCCGCACGATGCGCGTGGAGGCGCATCCGATGGCGACGCTCTGCGCGCTCGCGGCGTTGCACGCTCTGCTCTCGGCCGAGAGGAAGCGCTCTGAGGCGGAGCCGGAAGCAGCGGCGATAGCATCTCCCGAGTCTCGCGGAGATCGCCATGGAACGTCGTCGTCGTCGGACCTACAACCCACCCCGTCAACTCGAACTCGGGCTGGCAAATATTCCCATAAGCCCGTCCAGCCCGCCTCCTTGGACGGCGCTGCCGGAGCCAACGCAACGAACGCTGACAGAGCTGTTGACGCGCCTGCTCGTGTCCCACGCGGGCGAGCTCATTGCGGCGCCGGCCGGGAGCGACGCCGATGAGCGTTGAGAAGATCGGCTCGCAGCACCGGGCCCGCAAAGCGGTGCTCTACGTCCGCCAGTCCTCGGTTCATCAGGTGCAGCACAATCGCGAGAGCCAGGGGCTGCAGTACGCCATGCGCGATCGTCTCCTGCAACTCGGCTGGTCGCAAGTCGAGGTAATCGACGAGGACCTCGGGTGTTCGGCCGCGGGCGGAACCCTGCGCGCCGGCTTCGAGCGCATGGTCGCGGAGGTGTGCCTGGGCAAGGTTGGAGCTGTGGCCGCCCGGGAGGTCTCCCGCTTCGCGCGCAACAGCCGCGACTGGCAGCAGCTCGTGGAGATGTGCCGGGTGGTCGACACGTTGCTCATCGATCAGGAGGCCGTTTACGCGCCACGCCAAGGCAACGACCGTTTGCTCCTAGGCCTGAAGGGAAGCCTGAACGAGTACGAGCTCGATCTCCTGCGCCACCGCTCACTCGCGGCGCGCTATGAGAAGGCGCGTCGCGGCGAGTTGGTGGTGGCCGCGCCCGTCGGTTTCATCAAAGTGGGCGACAGGCTGGAGAAAGATCCCGACCGGCGCGTTCAGGCGGCTATCCAGCTCGCCATCGAGAAGGTGGCGGAACTGGGCAGCGTACGGCAGGCATTACTCTGGTTTCTGGAGCACAAGCTCGACCTGCCGACCCGGATCAACGCCGGTCCGGTGGAGTGGCGCCGTCCCCGCTACTCGACCCTTCGCGAGTTCATCGCCAACCCCGCCTATGGGGGTGCCTACGCCTATGGGCGGACCGGCGTGATCGCGCGCTATGGAGAAGCCGGAGCCAAGTCCGCGGTGCGGCGCAAGCCTCGTGCAGACTGGCTGGCGTTGAAGCCTGGCGCCCATCAAGGTTACATCGACTGGGACCGGGCGGAGGCGATCCGAACAATGGTGAGCGAGAACGTTCCCGCCGCCTCTCGAGGCGCACCCAAGCACGGAGCGGCGCTGCTGGCCGGTCTGCTGCGCTGTCGGCGTTGTGGCGGCAAGCTCACCGTCCAGTACACCGGGGCCAAGGGCCAGATCCCACGCTACGCCTGCATTCGCGGCCGACTCGATTATGGTGAACCCAGCTGCATCGCCTTTGGCGGCCTGCGTGTCGACGATGTCGTCGAGTCCGCGCTGCTGAGCGTCGTGCAGCCGGCCGCCGTTGAAGCCGCGCGAAGAGCGCAGGCGCAGACCTGCTCGCAGCGTGACGACGCACGCGAGGCCATGGTTCGCGACCTCGAGGCGGCCCGCTATGCCGCCGATCGCGCCTTCCGGCAGTACGATGCGGCCGATCCGGAGAACCGCTTTGTCGCCGGCGAACTGGAGGCACGCTGGAACCGCGCCCTCACCCGGGTGGCCGCCTACGAGACGCGAATCGCCGAGCATGACGCCGCCGCTCCTTCGGCCGCCTTGCCGCCGGTCTCCCTCGATGTGCTGGCCAGAGACGTCCAGGCCGTCTGGTCAGCTCCGACGACCGACGCGCGGCTGAAGAAGCGGATTGTGCGAACCCTCATCCACGAAGCCGTCGCCGATATCGATGACGGCGCCGCAGAGATCGTGTTGACGTTGCACTGGGTCGGGGGCGCCCACACTGAGCACCGCCTGCCGCGTCGTCGGCGCGGGCAACGGACCAGCACCCCCGCCGACATCGTCGAGGCCGTTCGCTCGCTGGCGCTGATCGCTCGAGACGACGTCATTGCCGGTGTGTTGAACCGCAATGGTCTAAAAACCGGTTACGGCAACCGCTGGACGCGAGAGCGCGTCACCTCGCTGCGATCGAGCTACCGCATACCGGTATTCCGCAACCCACCAGAGGGAGAGGAGCTCTGGCTGAACCTCAGCCAGGCCGCCGCTGTTGTCGGTGTGGCGCCTCGCACCCTGCGGCTCGCGGCGGAGCGCGGAGACGTCAAAGCCATCCATCCTCTTCCCGACGGACCCTGGGTCTTCAGTCGCCTCGACCTGAGCGGTCCCACCGCTCCCAAGCTCGCCGAACTGTCCTCCAGGTCCTCAAAACACCCCGCGGAACATGATGTTGCCCAGCAAAGTCTCTTCGCATCAACCACATAGCGAGATGTGCGTTCTGATGAAACGTTGTAGACCGCCTTCATCCTGTCTAATTGTTCCCTATTTGTTCTCTTTGTCAAGGAGAAACACGGGCGGGGCCGGGTTGGGCAGGGGATTCAGCACCCCGTAAGGTAAC
>DATKFA010000078.1:0-3386 GCA_035511715.1 Candidatus Acidiferrum sp.
GCAGCGCGACGTGGAGGAGCTGAAGCGGCGGCACATCGAGCATCTGAACCCGCTGGCCGACCGCGTCGACGCCAGCATCCTCCGCTACCAGATGCCGGGTTTCATGCTCGAGGACATACTCAGGGAGCTGAGCGCGCAGGACGCGACGGGCCGCATGGATGAGGCGCTCGCCGAGGTGACTCGAGTCAGGAAGGACCTCGGCTATCCGCCGCTCGTGGCCCCGATCCGGCAGATGATCGCGACCCAGGCCGTCTACAACGTGATCGGCGGCGAGCGCTACGCCACGGTCACACAGGAGCTGAAGGACTATCTCCAGGGCTTGTATGGCAGGCCGCCGGTGCCCGCCGACCACGAGCTGCGCCGGCTGGTGCTGGGTCGCGAGGAGCCGATCACGATCCGCCCCGCGGACCTGCTCGAGCCGCAGGTCGAGGCCGCGCGGCAGCAGGTACGCAAGCTCGGTTTCGAACCGACCGACGATCTCGTGCTGATCCATCTGATGTTCCCGCAGCTCGCGGCCGACTACGCGCGTGGCCCCCAACCGCCGGCGAGCGACGACGGCGCCAGGCCGGTCGAGGTGAAGCCTGCCGAGGCCGAGGTCGTGCCGGTCGCGGCTGCGGACCCGCCGGCTGACACCGCACCGGCCGCCTCCGCACCGGCCGCCTCCGCAGCCGAGTTCGACGTCGAGGTCGACGGCGAGGTGTTCAAGGTCCGCGTCAGCGGCGCCGGGCTTGCCGTGATGGCGATGCCGGCTGGTTCCGGAGCAGCGCCCGCGAACGCTGCGCCTTCGCGGCCGAGGTCGGGCGAGGGCACGGTCACGGCCCCGATGCAGGGGCTCATCGTCAAGATCCCGGTCAAGCCCGGCGACGACGTCAGGCTCGGCGACGTGGTCGCGGTTCTGGAGGCGATGAAGATGCAGAACGACATCGTCACCACGGTGGCCGGAAAGGTCAGAGACGTCTACGTAAAGGAAGGCGAGGTGGTCTCACCGAACCAGCCTTTGCTCGCGATCGCATGAAGAGCAAGCTGTTTAACAAGATCCTTGTTGCCAATCGCGGCGAGATCGCCATCCGCGTCATGCGCGCGTGCCGTGAGCTGGGCATCAAGACCGTCGCCGTCTACTCCGACGCCGACCGGTTCGCCATCCACGTCCGCTACGCCGACGAAGCGCATCACATCGGCGCTGCGCCCGCGACGGAGTCGTACCTGCAGCTCGAGCGCATCGTCAAGGTCGCGCGCGACTGCGGCGCCGAAGCCATCCACCCTGGCTACGGGTTCCTGTCGGAGAAGGCCCCGTTTCCCGAGGCGTGCGAGGCGGCGGGCCTGAAGTTCATCGGCCCGCCGGCGTCGGCGATGCGGGCGCTCGGCTCCAAGCTCGCCGCGCGACAGCTCGCGATCGACAATGGCGTGCCCGTGACCCCGGGCAGCGGCGCGGTCGACCCATCGAACGCGCTCGAGGCGGCGCGCAAGATCGGCTTCCCGGTGATGCTCAAGCCTTCCGGCGGAGGTGGCGGGATTGGCATGAAGGTCGTCGAGTCGGAGAAAGACCTCATGTCCGCGATCGAGAGCACAACGCAGGCAGCCCGCTCGGCGTTTGGGGATGCGACCGTTTACTTCGAGCGGTACGTCCGCAAGCCGCGCCACATCGAGATCCAGGTCATCTGTGACAGCCACGGCACCGCAGTGCACCTGGGCGAGCGAGAGTGCTCGATCCAGCGCCGGCACCAGAAGATCATGGAGGAGACGCCGTCGCCCGCCCTGACCCCCGAGCTTCGCGCGGCGATGGGCGACGCCGCCATCCGCGCCGCCAGGGCCGCCGGCTACGTCAACGCGGGAACCGTCGAGTTCATCTTCAGCGAAGGCGAGTTCTACTTTCTCGAGGTCAATGCGCGGCTGCAGGTCGAGCATCCGATCACCGAATCCGTGACGGGCATCGACCTCGTGAAGGAGCAGATCCGGGTGGCTGCCGGCCTCGAGCTCAGCTTCAAGCAGGAAGACGTGACCTGGAGCGGCCACGCGATCGAGATGCGGATCAACGCCGAGGACCCGACGCGTAAGTTCATTCCCAACCCGAAACGCATCGCGCGCTGGGTCGCGCCTGCCGGTCCAGGCGTCCGCGTCGATTCGGGGTTCGGCCCCGGGTCTGACGTCCCGCCGAACTACGACTCGCTGGTGGCGAAGCTGATCGTGCACGGGGCAGACCGCGCCGAGGCGATCGCGCGCGCAAGCCGTGCGCTGCGCGAATTCGTCGTGGTCGGGCCGGCGACCACCATCCCCTATCACCGCGCGATCCTCGAAAACAGCGATTTCCGCTCCGGCAACCTGAGCACACGGTTCATCGAGGACCACCCCGAGCTGGTCGAGCAGGCGAAGACCTACGCGGGCGACGTATCGCCCTTCGACTACGGACCGGATCCGCGCCATGTGGCCGCCGCCGCGGCGGCCGTGGCAACGATGGTGCGGCGATAGCCCGGCTCATCCACCCGAGGCGGCGGCCGTTCGAGGTTGCGAGCACGGCGGTGCGTGGGAACTCGGGGTACTTCGAGCTGCGTGACGACACGATTCGCTTTCCCGATGGGGCGACCGCCGTCTACTCCGTGGTTACCAACCCCGACTCCGCCTTCGTCGTGCCGCGTTTCGACAACGGCGACACGATGCTCGTGCGGCAGTGGCGCCACGCCTGGGACGTGTCGTCGTGGGAGGTTCCGGCGGGCACAGTCGACGGGGATGAGGACCCGCTCATGTGTGCGCGGCGCGAGCTGGCCGAGGAGACGGGTCTGGTCGCGGAGCGCTACACGTCGCTGGGTGTCGTGCACGGGGCAGCGTTTCTAACCGGCCGCGCCCACCTGTTCCTCGCGGAAGGGATCACGGAGTCCGATCGCAATCCCGAGACATATGAGCAGGACATGGAGGTTCTCCGTCTTTCATTCGGCGAGGCGCTGGACGCAGGCCTCGAAGGGCAGATCGTCCACTCGGGCTCGGTGACCGCGCTTTGTCGAGCGGCACGAGCCCTCAAGCTGATCTAGCCGGCTGCGTTCTAGCTCGAAGCTGCGCTCGGAGAAGCGACCGGCGTCGGCGACGCGGATGCCGAGGACCCCGACTTGCGCTCGGCGTGCCTGTTCGCAACCGGCCCAAGCAGGTCGAGGTCGTACTCTGCCTGGACCTTCTGACCCTGCACGTCGCGCACCGAACTCATCACGACCAGGCGATACCGCGCACCAGCCTTCAGATCGAGGCCGCTGATCGTGACCATCTTGTTGGAGTAGGTCACCGTGGCATCGAGCGGATTGCCCTTCGCGTCGACCACGCTCACGCCACCGTTCACGGTCGCCGGGTCCAGGTCGCTGTCGAACGTGACCTGGATGGTGCTCGCGGTCACGTCCACGCTG
>DATKFA010000079.1:0-4097 GCA_035511715.1 Candidatus Acidiferrum sp.
GATGTTTGCTCTGACCGGAGACATCGCAAGGCAGGACGCCGGGACGCTGTCGGGTGGCGAGAAGACGAAGCTCGCGCTGGCGCAGCTCGTCGCGGGGCGACACAATCTCCTGCTCCTGGACGAGCCGACAAACAACCTGGACCCGCCTTCCCGCACCGGCGTCGCGAAGGCGCTGGCGGAGTGGCCGGGGTCGATGGTCATCGTCAGCCATGACCCTGACTTCGTGGAAGCGCTGGAGCCCGCCCGCGTGCTGTTCATGCCCGAGGGCCGGCTCGACTACTGGGACTCCGAGCTGCTCGACGTCGTCTCCATGGCGTGAAAGCTGCCGGCAACCCGGACGTTTGGCGCCAAAAGTCCCGAATCGAGCCAGCGATAACGCCGTTTGGCGTCAAAAGCCCCGAATCGCGCCCTCTGGAGGGCGAGACGAAAACGACACAATAGGCAGGTGAGCGTTGAGGCCAAGGACGTCGCGATGCCCGATCTGCAGGGCGCCGAGGAGATCACGGTCGGCGCCTGGAGCAAGCACGAGGGTGAGCACGTCGCCGAGGGCGAGACGTTGATGGAAGCGCACACCGACAAGGTGAACGCGGAGATTCCATCCCCAGTCGCCGGCACCGTCGAAGCCCTGCTGCTGGACGTCGGCGACCTCGTCGTTCCCGGGCAGCCGATCGCGCGCATCGCGCCGGACTGAGATGAAGGTCGCGGTCGTGGGCGGCGGCGTCATGGGCGCCGCCACCGCCTGGAGGCTCGCCACACGCGGCGCCGATGTCGTCTGTTTCGACCGGTACTCGCCGCCCCATGCGCACGGTTCGTCGCACGGGGAGTCGCGCATCATCCGCACCGCCTACTTCGAGGGTGCGTTCTACGTGCCGCTGCTGCGCGAGGCCTTCGAGCTGTGGCGAGAGCTCGAGACGGCAGGCCATTCGCATCTCCTGACCATGACGGGAGCGCTCTACATCGGCAGCGCGTCGTCCGAGGCGGTGATCGGCGCGCAGGAGTCAGCCAGGGAGCACAGCCTCGACATCGACGTCCTGTCTTCCGCGGAGCTGCGCAAGCGTTATCCAGGCCACCTTCCGCACGAAGGCGATGTCGCGGTGCTCGATCGGCAAGCCGGCATCCTGAGTCCGGAAGGCGCGGTCACGGCGATGCTGGAGCGCGTGTCCGACGTCCAGCGAGGACACCGGGTCGAGAACGTCGAATCTCTGCTGCGTGACCACGATGCGGTCGTGGTGGCGGCGGGGCCCTGGACTCCGGAGCTGATCCCGTGGATACCGCTGAAGATCGAGCGCCAGGTGCACGCGTGGCTGTCGATCGCGCGCGACGCGAGCTGGTTTGCGCCGGAGCGATTCCCAGTCTTCATTCGCCAGACCGAACAGTTCGGAGACGTGTATGGGTTTCCGACGCTTGATGGAGCGTCACTCAAGGTCGGCAGGCACCACGACGGCGACTTCACGGACCCGGACCACATCAAGCGCCAGGTCGACGACAAGGACCTCGACCCGCTGCGCTTGATGGCCGCCACGTACCTGCGCGGGGTGAGCGGCCATGTGCGGCGAACGCTGACGTGCATGTACACGAACACGCCGGATCACGACTTCGTCGTCGACTTCGCGCCGGGCGATCGACGCGTCGTCGTGATCAGCGCGTGCTCAGGTCACGGTTTCAAGTTCGGACCGATCGTCGGTGACATCGCCGCGGATCTCGTCCTCGAGGGGAAGACCGCCCGCGACATCTCACACTTCGCGGCTGCGCGGTTCGCGGCCCCGCCAGTACCAGACGATCACCACGAGCACGACGAGTAGCGCGATGACGATCGCCGCCTTCTCCACCGGACCGCTGATCCGGTCGTAGTTCTTGCCGAGCTCGTAGCCGACGAGGGCGAGGGCCGCGCACCAGGGCAAAGCTCCGACGAAGGTGAGGATGGAAAATCTCGCGAGGTCGACGCGAGCGAGACCGGCCGGAAAGGAGATATACGTGCGCACCACCGGGAGCACGCGCCCGATCAGCACCGCGGCGAGGCCCCATCGCTTGAACCATCCGTCCGCGATCTCGAGGTGGTGGCGCCGGATGCCGACGTAACGGCCCGGGCCGAGGAGCAGAGGCTCACCGAATCGCGCGGCGAGGCCGTAGGCGATCAATGAACCGACCAGGTTGGCGGCCGTGCCGGCGATGATCGCGGCCACCAGGTTCATGTGCCCGGTCGCGGCGAGAAGGCCACTGGTCGGCATGATCACCTCGCTCGGAAACGGCAGGCCGCAGCTCTCGGCGACCATGAGGACGAACACGGCGAGAAGGCCGTACGCGGCGATGAAGTTGCTGACGGCGGCGGTCAAACGGTCTGAACCGCCGCGGCTCGGACCGCCCTGAACGGCAGGGTGCGCACCTGCTGGTCGTCGATCAGGATCTCGAAGTTGTAGAAGCCCGGCCGCTCGATCGGGACCGAGGTGAGGTTGATCACGATGCTGGCGGAGAGGTCCCAGCCGTGGGGATAGTCGTGTGGGACCTGGCGCGCGGGCAGGTTGAGCACGATCGGCTGGGGGAGAACCGGCTTTCCGTCTTCGTCGGCGCAGTGGACCTCGACCTTGTGCGGACGCTCGGTCTCCAGGCGCGTCGTCTGCAGACGCAGCACCACCACGCCGCCGAACGGCGTCGGGTACTGGTCGCGGATCAGCGTGTCGAACCCCGCCCCGAGGATGTAGACGAGACCGTTGGGAGGAGCCTCGGCGGCGTTGGCCAGCAGCGCCCAGTCGAGCCTCACGACTTCACGACCTCGCCGCCCTTCATGACCAGCTTCACGTTCTCGGGTTTGGAAAGCAGGTCCAGGTTCGCGACGGGGTCCCCCGGCACGCCAATGAGATCGCCCCAGGATCCTGGCTCGAGGCTTCCGACTCCCTTCATGCCGATCGTCTCCGCGGCGAGGGTGGTCGCCGCCCGGATGCAGTCAAGCGGCTCCATTCCCAGGTCGCGCATCAACAGAAACTCTTCGCCGTTGAGCCCGTGAGGGCCGACGCCCATGTCGGTACCGAACGCCACCCTCACGCCCGACTCGATCGCCAGCCGGATGCTCGCCTTGTGGTCCTCGATCACGGCCTTCGCCTTGGCGATCGCGTAGGGCGGCATCTTGCCCGCCTCCGCGTGACGGATGACCCAGTGCGGCGCGACCAGCGTCGGAATGAGCGCGTTGTGACCGTCGAGCATCATCTCGATGGCGTCGCCGTCGAGCCAGATGCCGTGCTCGATGGTCGCGACGCCCGCCCTCAATGCGTTCTTGATGCCGGCGTTGGCCTGCGCGTGGGCCATCACCTTGCGTCCCTGCACGCCCGCCTCGTCGACCGCGGCCTTGATCTCGTCGAGAGTCAGCGCGGCGTGGCGCGGCTGGTCGCCGGGCGAAAGCACGCCACCCGAAGTGCAGAGCTTGATCCAGTCAGCGCCCGCACGCAGCACCTCGCGCACGCGCAGACGCATGTTGTCGACTCCGTCGACGACCGCGTGCGGGCGGTCGGGCAGCGGAATGTCGAGGTCGGCGCCGCACAGGAAATGCGCGTCGGTGTGGCCCCCGGTCTGGCTGAGCGCAGTGACGGTGACGAACATGCGCGGTCCTGGGAAGTAGCCGGCGTCGATCGCCATGCGGACGCCCGCCGGCGTGCCCGAGGCGTCGCGGACGGCGGTGAACCCCGCGTCGAGCGTTAGCCTCGCGGCCCTTACCGCGCGCATCAGCTCGAGCGTTGGTGGGGTGGTCAGCTCGCGTGCGAAATCGAGCCCTTCACCGAGGCTGGTCATGTGGACGTGGCAGTCGATGAGACCGGGAAGCAGCGTGAGCCCGCTGGCGTCGATCGTTCGGGCGTCGCGGGGAATCGCCGCACCGTTGCGTTTGCCGGCTTTCGTGACCCGCCCTTCCTCGATCAGGACGAACGCGTCGCTCGTCGTCTCGCCTGTCGCGGGGTCGAGCAGGGCGTCGGCGACGACCGCGGTGATCACGAACCGATGTTATTGGGTTTGGGGAGGCGGTCCAGGACGATGGTCCAGCGTTCGAGGCTGACCGGGGTCAGCATCCTGTTGGCGGACCACGGGTCCTCTTTCATGCGCCGGCGGATCTC
>DATKFA010000080.1:0-3657 GCA_035511715.1 Candidatus Acidiferrum sp.
GCCCACGCCGTCGCGATGCGGTCGACATGGATGTGCTCGCGGGTGACGAAGTGCACAGGATCAGATAGTAGATTGCAACATGCGTTGCATGTAATGTATGTTGCAGTCGATGCGACGGCTTCTACGACTCTTCGACCCTGAGCTGCCTCCCAAGGTCTGGCTGGTCCAGCTCGGCGTCTTCATCAACTTCCTCGGCAACGGCATGGTCGCACCGTTCCTGGTGATCTACCTCCACTTCGGCCGCGGGATCCCCCTGGGCCTGGCCGGCTCAGCTGTGGCCCTCGGGGGCATCACGGCGGTCACCTCCGGCCTTGTCGCCGGTTCGCTGGCCGACCGGATCGGGCCGCGCAACATCCTGGTGGCGGCGATGATCAGCAACGCCGCCGCCTACCTGCTCTACACCCAGGTCACCGTCCCGTGGCAGGCCTTCGCGGTCGGACTGATGGTCGGGTTCGGCACCGGCTGCTACGGCCCCAGCGCCCAGAACCTGCTCGCCTCCCTCGTCGCCGCCGAGAAGCGCCAGGCGGCGTTTGCCCAGAACCGGGTGACGTCAGTCGTGGGGCTTGGCGCCGGCGCGGCGATCGGCGGTGTCATCGCCTCAGCCGGGCTCAGCGGCTACCTGCATCTCCTCGTTCTCGACGCGGTGACGTTCCTGTCGTTCGCGGTGCTGATGCTGCTTCTCCCATCAGCGCGCACGGCAACGGCAGCCGGATCGAACGGCAGTTATGTCGCCGTGATGCGAGACCGGGCCTTCCTGTGGCTGGTCGTGGTCAACATCGCCATGGTCGCGGCCGGCATCGCGCCGATGCTGGTCCTGCTGCCCGCATTCGCCAAGATCCAGAGCCACGTCGGCGAGGCGGCGATCGGCGCGATCTACGCTCTGAACACGCTCACGATCGTGGCGGCCCAGCTCCCGCTCACCAAAGTGACCGCGGCGCTCCCACGGATGCTCATCCTCCGCGGCGCGGCTGGATTGTGGGTCGTCTCATGGCTCGTGTGCCTCGCGGCCGGAGCTTCGCTGCACGCCGGCGCTGCGATAGTGGTGATCGCGATGGCCGTCGTCGTCTACGCCCTCGGCGAATGCCTGTACAGCTCGGTGATGCTGCCGACCGCGGTCTCGCTCGCTCCTCCGGAGCTGCGCGGCCGTTATCTCGGCGCCATGGGACTGTCCTGGCAGAGCGGATTCTTGATCGGCCCCTCCGCCGGAAGCGCAATCCTGGGAGTGGCTCCCCTTGCTCTTCCCGTCCTCTGCGCCGCAGCATGCCTCGCCGCGGCGCTCGGAACGCGGCTCGTCGACCGCAACCTGAGCCCAGCGCTTCGCCAGGGCGCGATGGCGGTCGCGCACCCGTGACCGAGGCGAAGTGGCTGGTGCTGACCTGGCGCCTGCCGGCGGCCAGCAGCACGCCGCGGGTCGCGACCTGGCGGAGCCTGCAGCGACTGGGGGCCGTGACCTTGACGCCTGGCGCTGCGGTCGTCCCCTTCACGGAGGACCTGCTCGAGCAGCTCGAGTGGATCGCCGAAGAGATCGTCCAGCGCGGCGGCGAGGCTTACGTGCTGCCCGTGACCGACCTGCGCGAGGCCGATGAGGCCGAGATCCGCCGGCGGATGCGGGCCGAGCGCAAGGCGGAGTTCAGCGAGCTGCGGGATGCCGCCGACCGCCTGGCGCGAAGCGAGCTGGACCGCACCCGATACGAGCGCGAGCTTGCGAGTCTCGAGCGTGGCCTCGCTCGCGCGATCGAACGTGATCACCTCGTGTCCGGCGCCCGGACTGGTGCAGAGCGTGCAATCCGTCAGGCAGGAAAACGAAGGAAGCGGTGATCCAATGCGATTTGTGACTCGAAAGAACGCGGCGGTCGACCGGATCGCGTGCCCCTGGCTGATCAGACGCTTCGTCGACGCCGACGCGGAGTTCCTCTACGTGGAGCCTGCCGAGGTGCGTCGGATCGCGAGCGAGATGGACGCCATCCCCTTCGACGTCGACGGTGCCGAGCTGGGCCACGTCGACGGGCGCTGCTCGTTTGAGTCGATCCTGTTGAAATACGGCCTCGACGATCCCGCTCTACGCCGGCTGGCGACGATCGTCCACGGTGCCGACGTCGCCGCCGACGTCGACAAGACGCCGGAGGCGGCTGGCCTGAAGGCGATCGCCATGGGGTTCCGGCACATCTACGGGGAGCGCGACCTCGAGAAGCTCGAGGCCCAGATGCCGCTGTACGACGCGCTCTACGCCTGGAGTCGCGGGCGCTAGCGTGGCACGACTCGCAGCGTCGTCGACCGCGCCGCAGGCGTCAGGCAGCTGTCGAGGATCCTGCCCGCGTACCGGCGGTACTTGACGCGGTAGGCGGCGTCGACCTGGTCGTTGAGCGAGGGTTCGCCGTCCTCGAAACTTACGTCCTTCTCGAGGCCACCCGCCGAGATGCGGCCTTGGTGCGTCTCCTGCACGGCGCGGAACCACGCGCCGCGGCTTCCCCGGACAGACCGGACGTACAGGTGGTCGTCCACTCGGACCAGCCAGATGGTCACAGGCGATCGCATCTTTGCGTCGCGACCCAGGACTTCGATCTTGACCTCTTCCGCGCCCCCGATCCGCTTCAGCTCGTCGCTCTGCCAATCCGCCATCACGCAGCCACCCCTACGAGCCCTCGATCGAGGGCGCAGCGGCGTACTCGGCCTCGGTGACGTGGTCACCCCAGGTCGCATTGTTGCCCTTCTCGTCGACGTCAAGCATCGCGATGTGGGTCATGAACCGGGTCGCCGCGGCCCCGTGCCAGTGATGCTCCCCAGGCTCGAAGAACACGCGGTCTCCGGGCCGTATCACCTCGACCGGCCCGCCCCGGCGCTGCGCCAGCCCGACGCCCTCGGTCACGAAGATCGTCTGGCCATTCGGGTGCGTGTGCCATGCCGTCCGCGCGCCAGGCGTGAAGTGGACCGCGCTGGCGCTGATGCGGAAGGCGCCCGACGGAGTCGCGACCGGGTCGATGAAAACCGCGCCCGTGAACCACTCACTCGGCCCCGGTGTGGTTGGGGTCCCGCTCTTGCTCAGCTGCATGCCCACATACCCCCTATTTCAAGCGCCAACTGTCAGGACGACGTTTCCAACCTTCTGTTGGGTCTCCACGTACTTCGTCGCCTCCACGACCTGCTCGAGCGGGTAGCGGCGGTCGATCACCGCGCGGTACTTTCCCGCCTCGATGAGCTGTTTCAGGAACAGTAGGTCCTCCTGCGTATAGCGCGGCGGGATGGCGAAGACGACCTTCTTATTACCGAAGCGCCCCGTCCACGCGGCGAGGAAGACGTTTCCGAGGTGGTCGGTCGCGATGTACCGTCCGCCTGGTTTCAGTGAGCCCTTGCTGCGGCCAAACGATTGCTTGCCGACGGCGTCGAAGATGACGTCGTACGTCCTGCCGCTCCTCGTGAAATCGTCCTTCTCGTAGTCGACGACGTCGTCGGCGCCAAGCGACCGCACGAGCTCGACGTTCTTTGTGCTGCACACCGCTGTGACATACGCCCCGAAGGATTTCGCCAGCTGCACGCCGGCCGTGCCGATGGAGCCGGAGGCGCCGTAAACGAGGATCGTCTCGTCCTTGCGGAGGTTCGCGCTGCGGAAACACGATATGCAGTTCAGCGCCCCATCGGTGACGGCCGCGGCTTCCTCGA
>DATKFA010000081.1:0-2298 GCA_035511715.1 Candidatus Acidiferrum sp.
GCAATTCTGCCCCTCCTGCAGATGCCCGACCCTGGTGTGAGCCTCAGCGAGATAGCAGAGCGCGCGCGGTGTGTGCACGACGGCTCCGGCATCACGAAGCACCGAGAGCCCCCTCGCGAGCACCGCGAGGCCATCCTGCGCCTGTCCAAGTGCCGTCAATGACCGACCATGCTGAAGAAGTCCGACGCCCAACCAAAGAGGAAAACCGTGCTCGTCCGAGAGGGCCTCCAGCTCCTCCGCGTGCCGTTGTGCGTCATGCAGCAAGCCGGCAACGGTCTCCACTGCACACACCTTGCTCAACACAAAGGCCACAGTGAACGGATGGTCGAGCGAACGGGCTTCTGACAACGCCTCGTCTGCGCGCGTGCGGCCCTGATCGATGTGGCCTAGAAGCGCCAACGTCACCGCCAAGTGACCCTGGCTCGCCGCGCGCGGATCGGCCACCGCTATGGCCGCGCAAATCGCGCGAGCGGCCGGATCTCTCAAGCCATCACACAGTTCGAGAAGGCCGCGCGCTGTCACAAACTCCCCGCGATAGTGGCAACTGGCGCCGTGGATATAGTGACCCAGCAGCAGAGTGGCTTGATCTTTTCTTGTCTCGCCCAATTTCTCCATCTGCTCGGCAAGGGATACCGCCAGCTCGTGCTCAGCCCGAACCGAATGGAAGCCCCATTGGGAATAGAGCAATGGAGCGAGACGACCCGGTCGATCGAACCGCTCAGCGAGTGCTCGCGCCCTGACGAGGGTATCGGCCACCGCCGGCGCCGAATACCCCCTTGCTGCCATCAGGGCCCGCCCGAGGGCAATCTGCAGGTCGAGCTCGTGCTGTACGGGCCGCGACTCCTCGGGCATGTTCGCCAGCAATTCGAGACCCCTCTGCAACTGCGCCACCGCTTCCGTCATCGCCGACCGCGCGACCGCCTGCTGGCCGGCCTTGAGTCGGTAGCCGACCGCCTTCTCGTTGAAACCGGCTTCGGCACAATGGTGGGCCATGAGTTGCGGCTGAGCGGCCGCGATTTCGGGGAATTGGCTCTCCAGCGTCGTCGCAACGCGAGCATGGATCTGCTGGCGTCGACCGCGCAGCAGGGTGCTATAGGCTGCGTCCTGCACCAGCGCGTGCTTGAAGGTGTACTCTGCGTCAGGCGGGGTTCCCCGCTGGAAGACCAGTTCGGCGCGTACGAGCTGCGCCAAGGCCCCGACTACCTGTTGCTGCGGCATGGCCGCGACCGCGCTGATCAGCTCATGCGAGAATGACCGTCCGAGGGCCGCTCCGATCTGCACCATCTCGCGCACTGGTGCCAACCGATCGAGCCGTGCCAGGAGCGAGGCTTGGAGCGAGGTAGGGATGGCAAGCCGAGGCACGGGCCCCCTCGCATCAAAGTGGTCGCCAGCGTCGATCAGCATGCCGCTCTCGATCACCGCCTTGGTCAATTCCTCGATGAACAGTGGTACGCCATCGGTCCGATCAATGATGTGTTCGGCGATCTCCGGGGGCAACGCCTTGCCGCCGGTCACCCGCATGACCATGTCGGCGCGCTGCCCACGCGGCAGACGACTTAGGCTGATCAATGTCACGTGCGAGCGCCCGATCCAGGCCGGCGCGAACTCTGGCCGGAAGGTGATGATCAGCAAGACCCGGAGGGTGGCCACCCGGTCGACGATGAGGTCCAATAGGTCGAGCGAGGTGGGGTCGATCCAGTGCACATCCTCGAACACCATCAGCACGGGCCGGCGCGCCGCCAGTCCCTCGAGCTGGGCCAGGAGGGCCCGGAGCGTCTTCTCCTTGCGCTTCTGCGGTGTGAGGCTGAGCGGTGGATAGCGATTGCCAATCGGCACGGACAGCAGGTCCGCGATCAGAGGGACGGCCTCGTTGAGGTCAGCGCTTGCCTCCGCGAGCAACGCCTCGAGCTTGTCCAACCGTTGCTGGTCCGTATCGTCACGCCGGAATCCCGCTGCCCGCTCGAGCTGTGAGATGGTTGGGAAAAGCGCGGTGTCCCGGTGGTGCGGCGAGCAGAAGCGGCGCAAGCGGATGTGTGGATCATCGCTCAGCCGCTCTGCCGCGGTCTCGGCGAGGCGCGATTTGCCGATGCCGGGCTCGCCCGATATCAGCACGACCGAGCCGTCGCCGCGTTTCATCTGCTGCCAGCGGCGCATCAGCAGCTCGATCTCCGCATCACGGCCGAGTAGTGGCGTTCTGGCGACCCGCAAGGCCTCGAAGCGGCTATCGACCGCGCTCGCACCGATGACTCGCCAGACCGGCACCGGGTCGCTGAAGCCTTTGATGGACACGCTCCCGAG
>DATKFA010000082.1:0-6251 GCA_035511715.1 Candidatus Acidiferrum sp.
GCTCGCGGCCCTACGCGAACGTGGCGGGCGATGGATTGTCTCCGAAGGCCAGGCGGAGCCATGGGAAACGACGACCGTGCCGGCAAATCCACCTGGAAAGTCGATGTTCACCTGCGGCCCGCAACATCTGATCGAGAACTACAACGCCGCGCTCAGCTGGTCGAGTCAGGAAACACCTCTTTACGCCTACCTTTTTTGGGGAGCCGAATACTGGATCTTGAGGGCTCGATCGGGCGATCCAAGCTACCTCGATGCTTTTGGTCGAGTACTCAATGCCTAGCGCGTGGCCGGCTGGATGTTCTGGTTCAGGTGGAACGCGTTGTCGGGGTCGTATCGGTGCTTCAGCTCCGCCAGCCTGGCGAGCTTCGCTGCGGGATATGCGCGGCGGACGCCGTCCTGGCCCTCATCGCCCAGTGAATTGACGTAGACGCCCGACGAGAACGGCGCAAGAGCGGCGCCATAAGCTCGAGCCGCGGCGATGCGCGCTTGATCCTCCGCCGGGTCCACCCAGCTCATGCCGCAACCAAACTCGACCACCGCGCCACGGTGGCTGAACGCGGCATCCTCGTCGCCGACGTCGGCGATCGCGCCACCGAAGGCCGTGAAGCCGCCGTTCGGGACGCGGGACCAGTCGGGATCGGTTGCCGTCGCCGGCACGCCACGTCGCAGAAACGCATCGATGGCGCCGTCGCTGAGCTCGGTCAGGTAGTGCCCTTTTGAATAGCGCCGCCTACCGTGGACATTCGGGTCGTCGTTCATGCACTGCAGCCCGACGTAGGACACGTCTTGAACGCTCTGGCTGACAGGCGTGCCGAGCTCGCGCAGCGTCGAAAGGAACTCCATGCCCTCTTCGGGGTCGCCAACCCAGACGAAGCCGAGGCTGACGACAGGTCGGTTCTCAACTGTCGCGGCGCTGGCTGTCAAGGTGGCGGCTCGTGGTGCATCGGGCAGGAGGTCCCGCCAGGCGCGCAGCGCTTCGCGGGCATCGGAGGGATCGAACACCAGCCCTCCGATGAGCGCCCGCCCGTCGACCGGGTGGACACGAAACTCGAATTCGGTCACGATCCCGAAGTTGCCGCCCCCGCCGCGCAGGCCCCAGTAGAGATCGGGGTTCTGCGATGAGCTGGCGCGCACGGTTTGTCCATCGGCGGTGACAACCGTGTACTCGTCGACGTTGTCGCAGGCGAGCCCGAGCTGGCGGGCGAGCCACCCCATTCCGCCGCCGAGAGTCAGGCCGCCCACGCCCGTGTGTGAGACGTTGCCGGCCGTCGTCGCAAGGCCGTATGCCTGGGTGGCGCGATCGATGGATCCCAACAGCGAGCCGCCGCCCACCCACGCCTTCCGCTGCGCGGGATCGACCCGTACGGCGCTCATGGGGGACAGGTCGATCATCACCCCTCCATCCGGCACCGAGAATCCGTTGACGTTGTGCCCGCCGCATTTCACGGCGATCTCGAGTCCGGATTCCCGCGCGAAACGCACCGCGGCGACGACATCTTCGGAGGTCGCGCAGCGCAGGATTGCAGCAGGCCGCCGATCAACCAGACCGTTCCAGACAGCACGGTGCCGGTCGTAAGCCTCGTCGCCAGGGAGGATCAGCTCCCCGCCGAATCTCTCGATGCTGGTTGTGCTCGCCATCTCCGCTCTCCTTGTCCGAGCTCGACCTCAAAACCGAGGTCACCAGAGATGACTGGAGACGGGCCCTTAACTCATCGCACGGTCGGTCGAAGGCGTCGCAGAATGGTGACACGATGCCCCCGACGACCGAATTTCGCCTGGAAGCCGACGGCAAGGCTCGGGAGTGGCTCGAGCGGCATCCATCCGAAACGCCCCGACTGATCGCGTATGAGGTTCATCGCTGCTGCGGCGGCGGCAAGATCTGCCAGGTCAGCGTTCGGGGACTGTCGGACAAAGACAATCCCGATGAGCTCGCTTCTGGAGTGCTCGCCGACGGGACCAGGTTCCTGATCGATCGGCGCGCGGCGGCGAGGCTTCCGGCACGATTCGGATTGACTGTCCGTGGGATTGGCCCTCTGAGGCACCTCGACCTCGACCTGGAGGCCGAGCAGTGGGGAACGCTCCTTTACGACTGAGGCTGTCCGCCGGCGCGAATCATGTTCCGAACACGCGATAAGAGCCGACAAGGGTGACCTCCTGGGACGAAGGGGCCTCGGCGCAGCGCTCAGGCAAGTTCCGGAGGAACTCCTTGAACGCAGCGACATCGCCGAGGGTGTTGGCGCGGTCGTCGGAGTCGGTTGTGAACAGGTGCAGGAACGTGACCCCGTCCGCCAGCCGGAACGTTGCGTAGTGCACACCGCCGGGATCCAGGGCGCTGAGCTCCTCGTAGACGTTCTCGACCAGGCGCTGGTTCTCGTCGGCGAACTCGGGTTTGGTCTTGTAGCGAATCAGGCTTTTCATCTGGCGTCTTCCTCCACCGGAACCGAACTCAATATGTAATATTAAGATTACGTGTTCCGAACGCGCTGCAGACGATGTCGAGGCTGACGTCGACGCCGATGACGGGCCGCTTTGGCCGGCGTTGTCGGATCCAACCCGGCGCCGAATCCTCGACCTCCTGCGCCAGCGACCGCGGATCACCGGGGACATCGCCTCCCACTTCGAGGTCTCGCGCATCGCGGTCATGCGCCACCTCCAGGTGCTGGCGGACGCGGGCCTCATCACCAGTCGCAAGCGTGGTCGGGAGCGATGGCACTACCTCAATGCCGTTCCGCTGCAGCGCATGTACGAGCGTTGGGTCGAGCTGCACGCCGCGGGTTGGACCGCAGGCTTGCTTCGCATGGGCCGGCAGGTTGCGGGGCGGGC
Organism: Candidatus Acidiferrum sp.; assembly: GCA_035511715.1. Classification (GTDB taxonomy): domain Bacteria; phylum Chloroflexota; class Dormibacteria; order Dormibacterales; family Dormibacteraceae; genus 40CM-4-65-16. Next base: position 2,824 of record DATKFA010000082.1, read on the forward strand.
AAAGCGAGTGAACGCCGACAAGCCCACCGTCGACGTCGCGCTCGACGTCGCCATGGCCGCTCCAAGGAGCGAAGTTTTCGCGGCCCTGACCGAAGATCCTGGGGGGTGGTGGGGACGCCCCTACCTCCGGTCGGAGACGACCGACCTGACGCTCGAGCCCAGGCTTGGCGGCCTTGTCGTGGAAAGGTGGGATGGCGGTGGCGCCGTCCTGGCGACGGTCACCGGCTGGACAGAAGGCCGCTACTTGCAGCTGACCGGGCCGTTTCACCTGGGCCTCGCGCTGGCCACCGCCACGTTCCAGCTGAGCGACCACGACGATGGGACGAATGTGGAGTTCTCATTCCGCGCGATCGGCGTCATCGAATCTCAACTTGTCGAGCAGTTCGCGCAGGGCTGGGGCGAGCTGGTCGGGCTGCGACTCAAGACGTTCGTCGAGACGGGCAAGAGGCTGGGTATCTCACCCGACGCAACTGAGAGGAGGTAACCGAGTGACCGAACAGATCTATGAGGACACATGGGGTGAGGTGTTCGATCGCCCATCCGCCGACCTGGTCGAGCTGCGCTGGTTCGATACCACGGCCGCAATGTCGGCCGCCGACTTTCAAAGCTGGCTGACAAAGTTCGCCGAATGCGTCGAGAGATGCCGACGCAGTGGCGTGCTTGTCGACAGCACCGTTTTCCGGATGAGCCCAGCCAAGATGGACGGGCCCTGGCGCGACGTCAACATCATTCCGCGCTACAACGCGGCCGGAGTGAGAAAGTTCGCCTTCCACATGCCGGCGGGAATGCCGATGATCGGACAGCCGCCCGAAATCGAGACGCCGGGGCGGTTTCCGACCGGCTACTTCGCCACCCGCCATGAAGCGCTCGCCTGGCTCGCCGGGTGACCGATTTCCAAAGCCATCATCGAGGCCGATCTCAACCGGCCCTCAGCGACTGAACGTCAGGCTACGCGGTCGGTCTCAGCCTCCCTGGCCAGCGTGGCGCGCCGTGCGTGCTCGGCGCGAGCGCACTCATGCGCCTCTTCCTGCCGGGGGTGAAGGTGCTCGCACTCCCAGACGTTCCCCTTGAAGTCGCGGAGGACGCCGATGTAGTGATGGTGGCGGCGGCCACCGGACGACTGGGCCTCCCGAAGCACGCAGCCGTAGACGATGGGACCGAGTCGCTCAGGCGCGCGCAACGTCAAGTCAGGCGCTGCAGCCACGATACGTTGGCTGCTCAGACTGCCTGGCGGCGCATGGGCCGGCGTCGGCGTGCGAACGAGCTGGGCCGGTTGCGGCCTGCCGAGCGCGGCCGGGCGGTCGCGGCGGTCACGTCCGCGGCATCTTCGACGTACTGCCACGCTCCGCGGCGGGAGAGCTCGGTCGCATCGAGCGTGCGCAGCGCGGGCGCTCCCTGCCGGCGAAGCTTCGCCCACTTTTCGTGGTCCTCGCCGGTGATGAACGTGACCGCGCGGCCGGCGGTTCCGTTGCGAGCGGTCCGCCCGACGCGGTGGGTCATCGCATCGGGCGAATCGGGTAGGTCGTAGTTCACGACCAGGCCAACGTGGCTCAAGTCGAGGCCACGAGAAGCGACGTTCGTCGCGACGAGCACGTCGGCTCGTTCGCTACGGAACGACTCCATGACATGCTCGCGTGCGCTCTGCGCCATGTTGCCCTGGAGCTCGACCGACCGGTGGCCCAGCCGCTGCAGGTCGCGGTTCAGCTTGCGAACGCCGTGCTTGGTGCGGCCGAAGACGATCGTGCCGCGGTGCTGTCGAAGGACGTCGCTGAGGAGTCGCAGCTTCAGGCCAGAGTCCGTGCGCACCAGGCCGTGCTCGAGCAGCGATGGGCCCTCCGTCACGAGCCTGATCCTGACGGGATCGTTCAGATGCTTGGCGATCATCGACGACACCCACTGCGGGATCGTCGCCGACGCGAGCACGATCTGCGGCGAGTAGGTGAGCCCGATGATCCGCTCGACGTCAGGCGCGAAGCCGGAGTCGAGCATCTGGTCGGCCTCGTCGAGGACGAGGTACTCGATCCTGGTGAGGGGCAGGAGCTTCCGGTTGACCATGTCGAGGATGCGTCCGGGCGTGCCGATGACGACGTCTGGACGGCGCTTCAGGGCAAGCGTCTGGGTGTGGTAGCCGACCCCGCCATAGAGCAGCGCGCCGCGAAGCTCTGAATCGAGCGAGGTGAATACAGCTTCGACCTGGATGGCAAGCTCGCGGGTCGGTGTCACGACCAGCGCGCGTGGGCCCGGGCTGCCAGGCCTCATCCGCTCCAGGACGGGAACGAGGAAGGCAAGCGTCTTGCCGCTCCCGGTCGGCGACTGGATGACTACGTCCTTCCCGGCCACAAGGGCGGGTATCGATTCGGACTGAACGCGGTTCGGAATTGTGATGTTCTGCCGGGCCAGCGCCGCGAGGGTGCGCGGGCTGATACCGGCTTCCACGAATGTTTGCAACGAAACTCCAGGGTGCCTCTTTTTTCTTTGTATTTGCCGCGACCTACAGGCTCTGTTGAAACAGGAAAAGAGGACCCGAGCGGGCGACGCGACCTTCGCGCCGTACCGGAGTGTACCGGATGCGGGACACGAACCGTCGCAAACACCCTTTGCGCAGCTATCATGCCGCCAGCGTCCGGTTCCCTCCCGGACGGTGATGACGGCCGGCGCATCTCGAACGCGCCCGCCGCATGCTCTGTTGTTCGAGCCAGGAGCACCGCAGTGATCGCGACGACCAGTTCACCTGTCCACGCGCGTGTCGCGCAGCCCTACGCCGAGCTGAAAAGGAGGGTGGAGGCGGCCGGCCTGATGAGAAAGCGGCCGGGCTACTACACCCTGATGCTCATCACCAACGCCATCTTGTTCGGTGGCACGCTCTGGATTCTCACCCTCGTCCACAGCTGGTGGGCGACCGCGGTCATCGCCGCAGCCCTGGGCGTTGTCTCGGGTCAGCTTGGCTTCCAGCTGCACGACTCCGGGCACCGTCAGATGTTTGCCAGCCGCCGCCTCAACGCGGTCATCGGGATCGTGACCGGAAACGGGCTGCTCGGGATGAGTCATGGGTGGTGGGTCGACAAGCACAACCGTCACCACGGCAACCCGAACAACATCGACCTCGACCCCGACATCGACATCGGGGTGATCGCGTACTCCGAAGAGCAGGCCGTCGCCAAGCGTGGCCTCGCTCGCTGGATCGTCCGCCACCAGGCGGGTCTGTTCTTCCTGCTGGTCTTCGGCCTTGCGTGGACCATGCACGTCAGGAGCGTGCGTTTCCTCGTCAGCACAAAAGAGCGGCTGCGCTGGGTCGAGGCCGCTGTCCTGGGCCTCCACGCTCTTGCATTTCCAGCGCTGCTGCTGTTGATGGTCGGGCCGTGGCGCGCCCTGCTGGTCATCGTGATTCAGAAGTGCATCGGAGGCTTTTACCTGGCCTCGGTCTTTGC
>DATKFA010000083.1:0-2082 GCA_035511715.1 Candidatus Acidiferrum sp.
GCCGGAACTTTTGATAGCAGGTAAATCTCCCTTCGCCGAGCGCTACGACAATTTCATCGGCGGCCAATGGGTCGCGCCGCGCGCGGGCCAATATTTCGACAACATCTCGCCGGTGACCGGCCAGGTCGTGTGCAAGATCGCGCGCTCGGATGCCCAGGATATCGAGGCAGCCCTCGATGCAGCCCATGCTGCGAAGGACGCCTGGGGCCGCGCCAGCGTCGTCGAGCGCGCCCTCGTTCTCAACCGCATCGCCGATCGGATGGAAGCCAATCTGGAGCGCCTTGCAGTCGCCGAGACCTGGGACAATGGCAAGCCGATCCGCGAGACCCGCGCAGCCGACGTGCCGCTCGCCATAGACCACTTCCGCTATTTCGCGGGCGTCGTGCGCGGCCAGGAAGGCACGCTCGCCGAGATCGATCAAGATACCGTCGCCTACCACTTCCACGAGCCGCTCGGTGTGGTCGGCCAGATCATCCCCTGGAACTTCCCGCTGCTGATGGCGTGCTGGAAGCTCGCACCTGCGCTCGCGGCCGGCAATTGCGTGGTGCTCAAGCCGGCCGAGCAGACCCCGGCCTCGATCATGGTCTGGATCGAGCTGGTCGCCGACCTCCTGCCGCCCGGCGTGCTCAACATCGTCAACGGCTTTGGTTTGGAGGCCGGCAAGCCGCTCGCTTCGAGCCCGCGCATCGCCAAGATCGCCTTCACCGGCGAGACCACGACGGGCCGGCTCATCATGCAATATGCCAGCCAGAACCTGATCCCCGTGACCCTCGAGCTCGGCGGCAAGTCGCCCAACATCTTCTTCAAGGACGTGGCGTCTGAGGACGACGATTTCTTCGACAAGGCGATCGAGGGCTTTGTGATGTTCGCCCTCAACCAGGGTGAAGTCTGCACCTGCCCGAGCCGGGCCTTGGTGCATGAGGCTATTTTCGACCGCTTCATGGAGCGGGCGCTTGGCCGCGTCGCCGCCATCAAGCAGGCCGATCCGCGCGACCCCGCGACCATGATCGGCGCGCAGGCCTCCAAGGAGCAGCTGGAGAAAATTCTTTCCTACATCGACATTGGCAGGAACGAGGGGGCGAAGCTGCTCGCCGGCGGCAAGCGCGCGGACCTCGGCGGTGACCTCACCGGCGGCTTCTACGTTCAGCCAACGGTCTTCCAGGGCAACAACAAGATGCGGATATTCCAGGAGGAGATCTTCGGACCCGTGGTCTCGGTTACCACCTTCAAAACCGACGACGAGGCACTCGCGATCGCCAACGACACGCTCTATGGCCTGGGCGCCGGTGAGCCGCGATGCCAACCGCTGCTACCGGTTCGGTCGGGCGATCCAGGCGGGCCGGGTCTGGACCAACTGCTACCACGCCTATCCCGCGCATGCGGCGTTCGGCGGCTACAAGCAGTCGGGCATCGGGCGCGAGACCCACAAGATGATGCTCGACCACTATCAGCAGACCAAGAACCTCCTGGTCAGCTACAGCCCGAAGAAGCTCGGCTGCTTCTGAAGACCTTAAGTCGATCTCCCCGACTTAAGCAGCTGACCTGGGCCTGGCGGCACGGCGCGTTCCAAGCGCGGTGCCGCCTTTTTTGTGTTCGGGATACGATCACCGAGCCCGGCGTAATTTGAATAACCGGATCGGGGGCCGCGCTTTGCAAAACTTTCACCAGCGCTGCATTGCGGCATTGCAAAAACAACCTCGACATCAAGCCAATCCTTCCACGCCGGATTGAGTTGGGTTAGAGAGGGCTCGAAAACCCTCCTGAAGCCGGAATTGTCATGGCCGCACCCAAGAAGAGCGCAGTGAAAGAACCAGAGACGGGCAACGCTTCGATTGCGGAGTTCACAAGAGAACAGGAGTTCAAGGCGCTGCGCGACATGCTCCTGATCCGGCGCTTTGAGGAAAAGGCCGGCCAGCTCTACGGCATGGGTGCAGTCGGTGGCTTCTGCCATCTCTATATCGGCCAGGAAGCCGTCGTGGTTGGCATGCAGATGGCCCTGAAAAGAGGCGACGAGGTCATAACCGGGTACCGGGACCATGGCCACATGCTCGCCTGCGGCATGGACCCCAAAGGCGTGATGGC
>DATKFA010000084.1:0-3125 GCA_035511715.1 Candidatus Acidiferrum sp.
CCGATCGCGCGGTTGCGATAGAAGTGGTTGGACATGATCGCCTTGGCGTGCAGAGACATCGCGACGAACAACAACCCGGTCAGCGCCGCGGCCGCGCCGCCGGTCATAACGAAGAAGTTCTGCCATGGGCTGGTGTCGTACGCCATCAGCTGCCGAGCTGGTTCAGCCAGGCGGCTTCCGCGCGCTTGAGCCTGGCGACGAGCGAGTCGACGCGCTTCTGCGCTCGGGCGGCGCGCTCGTAGTTCTGCTCGCCGGCCGCGTCGAGAACTTCGGCTCTCGCGGCCGTGAGCTCGCCTCGCACCTTGACGACCTCCTCGGGCGGATGGCGCAGCTGATCCAACAGCGCCTGTACGTCGACGCCGCGCGCGTGTAGCAGCTTCGCGATCTCGGGTGAACCGAGCAATCGCGCGAGTGCTTCGGTGTCGGAGGCCGGAGGCTGCGGCTGGCGATGCCCCGCCAGCGTTCGCATCTCGGCCTGTCGCATGCGCATCTGGCGGGGAAACGTGACCATCGGCCGTTTTCGCGGAGGTCCGGCCTCGACGCCCCATTTCCGGTCGAGCGCCTCGAGAACCCTGTCCTGGGTCGCGCCCATATCGGCCAGCACGTGCGCCGCGATGCCTTCTCCCTCGATCACCAGTGCGGCAAGGATGTGCCCGGGCTCGACGAACTGCTGCGCCCTTCGCCCGGCCTCATCGAACGCGATCTCGATCACCTTCTTGACCCGCGAGGTCGGAATCGTCTGCTGGATGATGATTCGCTCGTCGCGGCCCAGCACCGAGGCGATGGTCGCGCGCACCGCGTCGATGTCGATGCCCAGCTCGCGCAGCACGTCGGCGGCGGTTGTGTCCCGCTGCCGCAGCAGGCCGAGCAGGAGGTGCTCGGTCCCGATGTAGGAGTGGTGCGAACGCTCGGCCTCCTCCTGGGCCAGCGACAGGACCCCCTTGGCGCCCTCGGTGAACCGCTCGAACGGATACAACTCGCTCCCGGAAAGTGTGCGCTCGGCGGCTGTTAAGAACACTTGTTTGTGCCGCCGAAACTGGTCACACTTGAGTCAGTGGGGAACGCTCTGGATCTCTTCTCGCCGCCGGTGCGGGACTGGTTCCGCGCCTCGTTCGCCGAGCCGACCGCTGTGCAGGAGCGAGGCTGGCAGGAGGTCGCGGCCGGCCGGCACGTGCTGATGGCCGCGCCGACCGGCAGCGGCAAGACCCTGGCCGCCTTCCTCTGGTGCCTCGACCGCCTGGCCACGGAGCCGACGCCGCCCGAGGCCGAACGCTGTCGCGTCCTTTATGTGTCGCCGCTGAAGGCACTTGCCCACGACGTCGACCGCAACCTCCGCTCGCCGCTCGTCGGCATCCGCCACCAGATGGAGGCCGCGGGCCAGACCCCGCCGGACATATCGGTCGCCATCCGCACCGGCGACACACCCACCGACGTCCGCCGGTCCATGGAGCGCCATCCGCCCGACATCCTGATCACCACGCCGGAGTCGCTGTTCCTGATCCTCACCAGCGCCGCGCGCAAGATCCTCGCACCGGTCCGGTGGCTGATCGTGGACGAGATCCACTCCGTCGCATCGACCAAACGGGGAAGCCACCTCGCTCTCAGCCTCGAGCGGCTGTGCGAGATCACGCGCGTGGAACCGCAGCGCATCGGACTGTCGGCGACGCAGCGTCCCCTCGAGGAGGTCGGGCGATTCCTGGGGGGAGCGGACCGCGAGGTCGCGATCGTCGACGCGGGCCGGCTCAAGACGATGGAGGTCACCGTCGAGGTGCCGGTCGAGGACATGACGCGGTTGACGACCGAGGACGAGGACAGCGCCAAGGGCGCCAACAGCATCTGGCCCGCGATCTACCCGCGCCTGCTCGAGCTCATCCGGCAGCACCGCTCGACGATCGTGTTCGTCAACTCGCGCCGGCTCGCGGAACGCATCGCGGCCCGCATCAACGACCTGGCCGAGGAGGAGCTGGTGCGCGCGCACCACGGCTCGATCGCGCGCGAGCAGCGCCTGCTGATCGAGGAGGAGCTGAAATCCGGACGCCTGCGCGGCCTGGTCGCCACCTCCACCCTCGAGCTCGGCATCGACATGGGCGCGGTCGACCTGGTGCTGCAGATCGAGGCGCCGCCGAGCGTCGCGGCCGGCATCCAGCGGGTCGGGCGAGCCGGCCACTCGGTGGGCGAGGTGTCGCGAGGCGTGGTCATTCCGAAGTTTCGCGGTGACCTGCTCGAGTCGGCGGCCGTGGTCGAGGGCATGCTCGAAGGCCGCATCGAATCGACCGTCGTGCCACGCCGCGCGCTCGACGTGCTGGCGCAGCAGATCGTCGCGATGTGCGCACTCGACGAGTGGGAGGTGGAGAAGCTGGGACGCGTCGTGCGCCGCGCGTATCCCTACAGCGACCTGGGTCCGCGCGCATTCGAGTCTGTTCTCGACATGCTCAGCGGCCGCTATCCCTCTGACCAGTTCGTGGAGCTTCGACCGCGCATCGTGTGGGATCGGGTGGCGGGCAAGGTGCGCGGGCGAGCCGGCGCACAGCGGCTTGCCGTGACCAACCCCGGAACGATCCCCGACCGCGGCCTGTTCTCAGTCAACCTCGTCGACGACGGCCGGCGCGTAGGTGAGCTGGACGAAGAGATGGTCTACGAGACGCGCGTCGGCGAGACGTTCGTCCTCGGCGCCTCAACCTGGCGGATCGTGGACATCACACCGTCGCAGGTCATCGTCACGCCTGCGCCCGGCGAGCCGGGCAAGATCGCCTTCTGGAAGGCCGATGCACCGAGCCGGCCGGTCGAGCTCGGCGCAGCGCTCGGCAAGATGGTGCGCGAGCTGCGCGGCGTCGACCACGAGGCTGCGGCGAAGCGGCTTCGCGAACGCGCAGGCTTCGACGACCTCGCCACCAAGAACCTTCTGGCCTACCTCGACGACCAGGCCGCGGCCACCGGAGCCGTGCCCGATGACCGGACCATCGTGGTGGAGCGCTTCCGCGACGAGATCGGCGACTGGCGCGTGTGCCTGCACACGCCGTTCGGCGGGCGCGTGCATGCCCCGCTGGCGCTGGCGCTGGAGGCGCACCTGCAGGATAAGCTGGGCGTCGACGTCCGAGCGCTCTGGACCGACGACGGGATCGCGA
>DATKFA010000085.1:0-14250 GCA_035511715.1 Candidatus Acidiferrum sp.
TCGCCCCGCGCCTTGGGCACGATGGCGAGGGTGTATGCCGGCGGCGGGAGATCGATGGTCGGAAGCGGGCCGCCGTCTTTCTGGCCGAGCGTATCGCCGGTGAGCGTGTGGGTCAGCTTGGTCGCGGCGCCGATGTCGCCGGCGCGGATCTCGGTCGCGGCGACGTGCTCCTTGCCACGCGGAAAGAAGATCTGGGCCAGTCGCTCCTCGCCGCCGCGGCTCAGATTCGGCAGGTGCGCGTCCGCCTTGACGGTCCCGGCGATCACCTTGAAGTAGCTGACGCGGCCGAACTGGTCGCCGCCTGTGTTGAAGACGAAGGCTTTGACGGGCTTGTCGACCTCGGCGTCGGGCGGAGGCATCAGCTCGGCGATGGTCGACATCAGGGTGCGCACCCCGAGCAGCTTCGTCGCCGAGCAGCACACGACCGGCGCGACCTTGCCGTCGAGGATGCCCTGGCGCAGCCCGCGCTGGATCTCGGCTTCGTCGAGAGTGCCGGCATCGAGGTACTTCTCGAGCAGCGAGTCATCGCTCTCGGCCGCCGCCTCGATCAGCTGGCCGCGGTACTCGTCGACCCGCTGCTTCATGTCGTCCGGGATGGGAACCTCGCTGCCCTTGCCGTCCTCCGACGTCACGAACGCCTTGAGGTGCAAAAGGTCGACGATGCCGCGAAAGTCCTGCTCGGCGCCGATCGGGAGGTGCAGTGGAAATGGACGAGGGGAGAGCGTCTCGCGCATCGCCGCCACGGCGCCGTAGAAGTCCGAATTCTCCTTGTCGAGCTTGTTGACCACGACGATGCGCGGCTTGCTGGTCCGATTGCAGTGCTCCCACGCGATCTCTGTGCCAACGGCCAGCTGCGAGCTCGGGCCGACCACCACCACCGCACCCTCCGCCGCCCGCAGGCCGCTGACCACCTGCCCGGCGAAGTCGAAAAAGCCGGGCGCGTCGAGGATGTTGATCTTGAAACCGTTGTGCTCGGCAAACGCGACACCGAGATTGATCGAGATCTTCCGCTTCTGTTCTTCGGGCTCGAAGTCGGTGGTGGCGGTCGAAGAATCGGGCGAGCCCATCCGGGGAACGCTCCCGGAAGCGAACAGCATCGCCTCGCTCAGCATCGTCTTGCCGTCGTGCGAGTGGCCCAGCAGGACCACGTTTCTGATCTTGTCTGGAGCGTAGTCGTTAGCCATCCAAACCCCCACCAGGAGCGGCCTTCGTAAATACGAACATCAGTCTAAGGCCGGGTTAAAAACGACCCGGTACAATCGGATGTCCCCGTGAAGAAGAAGACCGCGTCGATTGAAGAGGTCCTGGCGGCCATCGAGGCGGCCCGGGACAAGGTGATGGCCGACGAGGTGAAGTCGCTCACCAAGCTCGGCATTCCGAAGGCGATGGCCTACCAGATGATCGCGAGCCGGTTCCACCAGAAGGTGGGCAACCAGGAAGAGGCGGAGCCCGACCCGTTCGAGGGCAACGCGACGACCTCCTGGGAAGAGATCTCGTAGCGACGAAGCGGAGCTGTAGGCCGGATTCATTCCGGCCGTCTCCCCAGCGTCCTCTTTCCAGACGCCTCCCAGCGTGGCAGGTGGGAGGAGGGGGTTCCGCGGGGGAGGACAGCCGTCCTCCCCCGCGCCAATGAATCGCGCCGAGCGGCTCGCCCGCCTGCTGCGAGTGCTCGCCGCGATCATCGCGGAGCCCGGCCTCAATCCGCTCGAGCTGGCCGACCGCGCCGGTGTCTCGGAGCGCACGCTGCGCCGTGATCTCGCCGAGCTCCGCGACCTCGGCTACGACGTCGCGTACACCAGCGGCTACGAGGTGCAGGAAAAGCTCAACCTGGAGGGCCGAGCGAAGGGCAAACCTCGGCGCCGGGGGGACGACGCTCTCCTCCAGGCGGTGGCCCAGGCCGTCGAGTCCGCCGGTCTCTGGCGGGATACAGAGCGAGTGGCCGTGGCCGCGCCCAGACGCGCCAGGGCGCGCAAGACCGGATCCGCGCCCATCGTCTTGATCCCCTCCGGCGATCAGGACGCGGATTTCATCTACGCGACGGGATTCGCCGTCGAGAGCGGGCTCTACATCCGCTTCGCAGAGGGCGACGACATCCTCGCAGTCAGCCCGCTCGAGATCGACCGTGCCCGCATGCAGGCGCGAGCCAAGACGATCGTCGAGGACCGCGATGCCTACGCGCACAAGGCGTGGGCGAAGGCGGCCCTGCCGCTGCTGCGCGAGCGCGGCATCAACGAGATTCGCGTCTCGCCCAATCTTCGCGCGGTCCACCTCGAGGATCTGCTCGCGCTCGGGCTCGACGTTGTGGTCGACCGGGAGCTGTTCGTCGCCGCGAGGCGACATAAATCAAAGGAGGAGGCGGAAGCGATCCGAGAGGCTCAGCAAGCGGCCGAATCGGCCATGGTCGAGGTCGTACGCGAGCTGGCGAAGGCCGACATAAGAGAAGGAATGCTGTGGACGGACGGCGAGCCGCTCACCTCGGAGCGTCTGTACGCGGCCGCGCAGCTCAGCCTCGGACGCCAAGGCTTCACCTGCCCCGACATGATCGTCGCGGGATCGCCCCACAACGCGCTGCCTCACTACCGCGGCGAGGGGCAGATCAAGGCCAACGCCCCGGTGATCATCGACATCTTTCCGGCCAGCCGGCGCACGCACTACAACGGCGACCTCACGCGGACGGTCGTCGTGGGCGAGGTAAGCGAGGAGTTTCGCCGCATGCACGCGGCCGTGCTGCAAGCGCTCGACGCGGGCATCGAGACCGTCGCGGCCGGCGTCCGCGGCAAGGACCCGCACGTCGCTGTGTGCGAGGTGCTCGTCGATCGCGGCTACGGCACGACGAGCCAAGGCTTCGAAGGACCGGAGGGCGTGGCGCGCATGAACCACGGCACGGGCCACGGCGTCGGACTCGACGTCCACGAGGAACCGGCGCTGCGCGAGACGACCGAGTATCCGCTGGAGGAGGGCGACGTCGTGACCGTGGAGCCAGGCCTGTATCTGCTCGGCCTCGGCGGGGTTCGGATCGAGGACACAGGGATGGTGACCGGCCATGGATTCGAGAACTTCACGACGCTGACCCGCAGCCTCGACCCGCTCGACTACCTGTAAAAGGGCGGTTTACGATAGCCGCGGGGACACCCGTGGCTGACGACGACGATCTGGACCGCCAGGCCGAGAAGGAGACGCTGGGCCAGCGCATCAAGCGCATCCGCCAGCAGCGAGGAATGAGCCTGGCCAAGGTGGTGCGCGACGACTTCAGCCGCGCATTCCTCAACCAGGTCGAGCTGGGCAAGGCGCGCCCCTCGATCAGGGTCCTGCGGATCATCGCCGACCGGCTCGGCACCGAGGTCGAGTACCTCCTCGAGGGGCAGGAGGCCGGCATCGAAAGAGAGCTCGCGCTGGAAAGAGGACGCGTGCTGGTGGCCCGGGGTGAGCCGCGAAGGGCGCTCCTCGCCCTCAAGCCCGCGGTCTCTTCCTACGACTGGCCGCTTGGCTCAGACGCGCGGGTCTGCCAGGCGCAGTGCCTGATCGCGCTCGGGCGCAGGGAGGAGGCGACGGCGATCCTCGATCAGGAGCGGAAGCTGATCGAGCTGCACGCGGACAGCCACCGGCTCCAGCGCCTACGCGTGGTGGAGCGGGGCGAGCAGTTCCATTTCGAGGGCGACCCCGTCGCGGCGCACCTGCACCTTGCGGACCGGGCGACGCGCAAAGGCGCCAACTACGACGAGCTGGAGCACTACCGCGCGGCGCGGGTGTTGCTGGAGACCCGCCGCCCTTAGAGGCCGGTGTACGGCGCCGTGCCCCAGTTGATGTTGGGGGGCGTTGTTACCTCCGGCGGCGTGATCTCGACGGTGATGACTTCATGGTTCTGGAGGACGATCGCGCTCGGATCGCCCGAGTAGACCTGGGGCCCTTTGCCGTCGTTGTGGTCGATGTAGGTCACGATCTTTTGACCGGACTGGACGGTGAAGCTCGCGACGTGCGTGGAGTCAAGCCTGCGCGATCCCTGCCCGTTGGCGACGCTCCACTGGTTCCAGACGGAGAAGAACTGACCGAGTGTGAACGTATCCGTCGCCGGCGACTCGATGTGGATCACGTTCGGATACTGCTGGTGGACGTGTAGCCAGTAGTAGCAGGTGACGCTGCCCGAGGAGTCGGTCTGAATTCCGGCGCCCCCTGGAAGGTCGGTCACGACCCCGTTGTAGATGATCTGCAGGGCCGCGTGATAGTGGACCTGGGTGTGCTCGAGGTGGTCGCACGGGATGCCGGCGACCGCCGGCGTGGTTGACGGCTGCGGACGGCCGAGATAGATGATCCACACGACCATCGCGATCGCCAGGACCGCCAAGATTGAGCCGACCACGATCGGCAGAATCGGGACGCCTGATCCGCTTTTGGGCCGGACCGCCCTCCGGGCGGTTTTGCCTTTGCGTGAGCCAGCACCAGCTTGGGCTCGGGATTTGGGGGCCATCGGACGCTTGGTAGAATACCGAAGACCCTTTCTGGCCTCGGCCGAAAGCACGTGCGCTTTCGTTCGACCGGGGCCTGAAACCCAAAGGAAGGAGGTCCCCATTGCGGGATTACGAAGTTCTCTACATAGTCCGGGCCGACCTTGACGACGAGAAGGTCCAGGATGCGGTGAAGCGAGTCAACACGCTGATCTCGAGGTCGGGCGGCACGGCCGAACGCACCAATATCTGGGGCAAGCGAAAGCTCGCCTACGAGGTCAAGCACCAGAAGGACGGCGCCTACGTCCTCCAGGACTTCAAGCTCGACCCCAACCGCATCCCCGAGCTCGAGTCCAGCCTGAAGATCACCGAGGAGGTCTTGCGCCATCTGATCGTGCGCAAGCCGGAGAAAGCTGCTCCCGTGACCGCTGTGGCACCGCCGCCGGCGGAGGTCGCGCCGGAGCCGATCGCAGCGGAGGTGCCGGAGGCGGCGGGACGGGAACGCCCGGCGGTTGAGGAGGAGGCCTAGATGTCGAACTTGAACAAGGCGTTGCTGATCGGCCGTCTGACCAAGGACCCCGAGATGCGGTACACGCCAAGTGGCACGGCGGTGACCAACTTCAGCATCGCCACCAACCGCTGGTCGACCGGTCCCGAGGGCGAACGCAAGGAGTTCACCGACTACCACAACATCGTGGCCTACAACGCGGGCAAGAGGAACCTGGCCGAAGTCGTCGCCCAGTACACGCGCAAGGGCGCGCTGGTCTACATCGAGGGACGCATTCAGACCCGTTCGTGGGAAGGCCAGGACGGACAGAAGCGCCGGACCACGGAGATCATCGCCAACGACGTCCAGTTCCTGGACAGCCGGAGCGGAGGCGGCCCGAGCGACGGCACCCCGCGAGCGAGACCCTCGACTTCCGAAGACAACATTCCAGCTCCGGACGACGCGCCGCGCGACGTCGACCCGGACGAGATTCCCTTCTAGGAGTTATTCATGGCAGTTTCCAGACCACCCACAAGAGAGCACGACGGGCCGCCACGCCAGGGCAGCGGTCCCGGCGGGCCGCGCGGGCAGAAGCGGCAGCACCGCAAGGTGTGCGCGTTTTGCGCCGAGAAGATCGACTACATCGACTACAAGGAGGTCTCCCGGCTGCGCAGGTTCGTCAGCGACCGGGGCAAGATCCTGCCCCGCCGCGTGACCGGGACGTGTGCCCGGCATCAGCGGCCGCTGACCACGGCCCTCGAACGCGCAAGAGCGATCGCCCTGCTTCCGTACACAACGGAGCAGCATTAGCTCAGAATCTCCCTCGCCGCCTGAGCCCCTTTGATGGAGCGCGCCCAATGACCTTCTCCACCCAGCTGCGAATACCTGGTCCGACGCCGCTTCCCGAGCGGGTCGTTCGGAGCATGAACCGGCCGATGATCGACCACCGCGGGCCCGAGTTCGCGGCGATCCTGGCCGAGATCACGGCGGGGGCCAAGCGCGTCTTCAAGACCAGGAACGACCTGCTTCTGCTCACCTCGAGCGGCACCGGCGGCCTCGAGTCGGCGGTGGCCAACCTGGTGTCGCCCGGTGACGAGGTCATCGTGGCGCTGTGCGGCAACTTCGGCGAGCGCTTCGCCGCGCTGGCGGCGGCTTACGGCGCCGACGTCGTGCGCCTGGAGTTCGAGTGGGGTCAGCCGGTCGACCCGGACGACCTGCGACTGACCGTCGACCGCCATCCCAAGGCCAAAGTCCTCCTGCTGACGCACAACGAGACCTCGACGGGCCTGACCAACCCGCTGCGCGAGCTCGCTCGGGTCGGCCGCAAATGGGATCGGATCGTGGTCGTCGACGGTGTGAGCTCGATCAGCTCGATCGACATCGAGACCGACGCGTGGGGAATCGACGTCGCGGTGAGCGGTTCGCAGAAGGGGTGGATGGCCCCGCCCGGTCTGGCTCTGGTCAGCGTCAGCGAGCGCGCCTGGGCGCTGCAGGCGGTCGCCCGGTCGCCACGCTTCTATTTCGACTGGAAGGAGGCTCGCGCCTGGGCGGAGAAGGGTATGACCCCGTTCACGCCTGCGGTGCCGGTCGCCTTCGCGCTCCAGGAAGGGCTGCACATGATCGAAGAAGAAGGCCTGGAGGACGTGTACGAGCGCCACGCCCGACTGGCCCGCGCGACCCAGGCTGGACTGGAGGCCCTCGGCTTCCAGCTCTACGCGCGCGAGGGATACCGCTCCCACACGGTCACCTCCGCGCTTCCGCCCCCGGGCCTCGACGTCAACGCGCTCCGCAAGCTTCTCGACACCAGATACGGGGTCGTGATCGCGGGCGGTCAGGGCAAGATGACGGGCAGGATGGTGCGCGTCGGACACCTCGGTGCGGTCGCCGACGGTGATGTGGTGCAGGTGATCTGGGCGATCGAGCAGGCCCTCGAAGAGCTGGACATCGCGCCCGCAGACGGTCGGGGTGTCGCGGCAGTCACCGCTTCTGTGCAAGGGGTGCCGGCAGCCGCGCGCTGAGCGATGCCGAAGATCCTGGTCGCCGACCCGCTGGCCGAGGACGGCCTGGAACGCCTGCGTCGGGCCGGTGAGGTCACGATCGTCTCCAGGCTTGCGGAGGCCGAGCTCATACAGCGGATTCCCGATTACGACGCGCTTGTCGTCCGCAGCGAGACACGGGTGACGGCCCCGATCATCGAGGCGGGCAGCCGCCTGCGCGTGGTCGGTCGTGCGGGCGTCGGCGTCGACAACATTGACGTGCCCGCCGCGACGCGCAGGGGAATCCTCGTCGTCAATGCTCCGCGGGGAAACATCGTCGCCGCGGCGGAGCACACCATCGCTCTTCTGTTCTCGCTCGCGCGCTGGGTGCCGCAGGCGGACGCCTCAGTCAAGCGCGGCGAGTGGACTCGCTCGAAATTCACCGGGACTGAGATCCGCGGCAAGACCCTGGGCGTGATTGGCCTTGGCAACGTCGGGTCGGAGGTCGCCAAACGCGCACACGGAATCGAGATGGACGTCGTCGCCTACGACCCCGTCGTGTCAACCGAGCGGGCCGAGCTGTTCAACGTCGAGCTCGTCTCGCTCGATGAGCTGCTCGAGCGGGCGGACTTCATCAGCGTGCACGTCCCGCTCGTCGACGCCAACCGCAACCTCATCGGTGCGCGCGAGCTGGCGCGGATGAAACCGTCGGCGCGGCTGATCAATACCGCGCGCGGCGGGGTGGTCGACGAGGATGCGCTCGCCGACGCGCTCGACGCAGGTCGCCTGACGGCCGCGGCCAGCGACGTCTTCGTGACGGAGCCGCCCGGCGACAACCGCCTCCTGAAGCTGCCCAACTTCGTGGCCACCCCGCATATCGGCGCGTCGACGGTCGAGGCGCAGGTCTCGGTCGCGTTCGACGTTGCAGAAGAGGTGGCTGCCGTTCTGGCCGGGGATCTACCCCGATTCGCGGTCAACGCGCCCGCTCTGCCGCCCGAGGAGCTCGCCTACCTCAGGCCCTTCGCGGACCTGACCGAAAGGCTCGCGGCGCTCCACGGCCAGCTTTTCGGCGAGCGCGTGAGCACGATCGAGCTGGACTTCGAAGGCGAGCTGGCCGACCATGACGTGAACCTCCTGACGGCGGCCGCGATCAAGGGGCTGCTCCAGCACTTCACCGAGGAGCGGATCAACGCCGTCAACGCGCGGCTCACCGCGAGCAATCGCGGCATCAGGCTGGTGGAGCGCCGCAGCCGAGCCCACTCGAGCTACGCGAGCCTGGTGACGGTGCGCATCGCCGACCATGACATCGCGGGCACTGTCCTGATGGGTGAGCCGCGCATCGTGCGCATCGATCTGTTTCGCGTCGACCTCGTCCCCGACGGCCGCTTCCTCGTCAGCCGGCATGAGGACCGGCCCGGCGTGGTGGGCAAGGTGGGCAGCATCCTGGGCGAGCACGACGTGAACATCGCGAGCATGCAGGTCGGCCGCGACGCCCCTCGGGGCAACGCGATGATGATCCTGGCCGTCGACGACCGGGTCGCGCCCGACGTCCTGCAGCGGCTGAGAGATGTTGGGGGGATGTCGGATCTGCGCTACGTAGAGCTCGGCGTCGGCGAACCCGATAGCTGACCTCCGCCCGCTGCCGGGCATCCGCTACTACCTCGCCAACGCAGGCGACCTGAGCAAGCTCATCGCGCCGCCGTACGACGTCCTGTCCGACGCGGACGTGGCGCACTACCGGGCGCTCTCACCCCACAACGTGGTTCACCTCACCAGGCCGGGAGGGGACTACGAAGGCGCTGCCCAAACCTTCATGCGCTGGCTGGACGACCGCATCCTGGAACCCGACCCGCGCTCGATGTACGTCCACGAGGTCGAGTTCGAAGGCCGCGTCCGCCGGGACCTGATCGCGGCGCTGCGACTGCAGCCCTACTCGGACCGGGTGGTGCTGCCGCATGAGCGGACGCATCCTGGCCCCAAGGAAGACCGCCTGGCCCTGCTCCGGGCGACCGGGGTCGGGCTCGAGCCGCTCTGGTTCCTCTATGAGGGGGCTCAGACCGGAGTCCCCGAAACCCTCGAGCGGGTCGTGGCGCGCGCGCCGGCCGTGACATTCGACGGCCCCGAGGCCACACAGCACCGGCTGTGGGTCATCTCGGACCCTACCCTGCACGCCTCCATCCACGCCGACCTGGAGAGGCTCCCGCTCCTGATCGCCGACGGGCACCATCGGTACGAGACGGCGCTGGCCTACGCGGAGGAGGTCGGCGGGGGCGAGGATGCGCCGACGAGGTTCACTCTGGCCCTGCTGACCGACCTGGCCGACCCCGGCCTCGCCGTTCTGCCCACGCACCGGGTGCTGAAGGCCGGCGTCGCCGTCACCGGGGGCGAGCCCAAAGGCTCGCTGGGGGAGACGCTGTCCGCTCTCCGGGGACGGGTGGCCGCCGGGACCTACCGCGACCACCAGTTCCAGGTCCTGCCGCTGGAAGGAGAGCTGGCTCTGGTGGAGCTCCACGAGCAGGTGATCGACAACCTCCTGGGCAAGCGCAACCCGGAGGACTTCCTCCTGTACACCCGGGACCCGGAGGAGGCGGTGCGCTGGGTCGACGACGGCGTCGGGACGGCAGCCTTCTTCCTGGACGCGCCGGATCTCCGGCAGGTTTTGCGACTGGCCCAGGAAGGGAAGACTCTTCCTCAGAAGGCGACCTATTTCCACCCGAAACCGCCCTCCGGGATGGTCTTCGACCGGCTGGAAAGAGATCGACGTTTATAGTTAGGAACCCATAAAAAGTGCCCACTTACGGCTATCGCTGCACCAAATGCGGAAACCAGTTCGAGGTTTTCCAGCGCATGTCGGACGAGCCGATCCAGACCTGCCCCAAGTGTCAGGGAGAGGTCACGAAGATCCTCTATCCGAGCGGCGTCCTGTTCAAAGGCAGTGGGTACTACTCCACCGACTACAAGAGTTCCGGGTCATCCGCCTCGAGCAACGGCTCCGGCTCGACCACCGAGAGCAAGCCCGAAGCCAAGCCGGAATCAAAGTCGGATTCAAACGATTAACGAAAAAGAGGGTATTTACGTGGCAAACATTCAGGAAGTAACCGACAGCGACTTTGAGGCCGCGGTCCTGAAGGCCGACAAGCCGGTGCTCGTCGACTTCTGGGCGACGTGGTGCGGACCGTGCCGCATGATCGCGCCGATCGTGGAGCAGATCCACGGCGAGCTGGGCGACAAGGTCAAGGTCATGAAGATGGACATCGACGAGAACCCGTCGGTGCCGATGCAGCTCGGGATCATGTCGATTCCGACCGTCATCATCTTCAAGGACGGCAAGCCCGCGGAGCGGACCGTCGGCTATCGCCCGAACATGAAGGGCGACCTCAAGGCCAAGCTCGAAGCGCTGATCTCGTAAGACATCGGCTCTTTGTCCGGCATCAGCGTCGGGCCCGACGGCGTGGCCCGATGCTGGTGGGGAGACTCGGACGACCTCCGCAAGTACCACGACACCGAATGGGGCCGCCCGGTCTCCGATGACCGCAGGCTCTTCGAGAAGCTCTCGCTCGAAGGCTTCATGTCGGGCCTCAGCTGGCTGACGATCCTGCGCAAGCGCGAGAACTTTCGCGCGGCGTTTCGTGATTTCGACCCCGAGGCGATCGCGCGATTCGGCGCTCGCGACATCGCCCGGCTCCTGAAGGACGAAGGCATTGTGCGCAACCGGGCCAAGATCGAGGCGACCATCAACAACGCCCGCCGCCACGCCGAGTTGGTGTCCGAGTTCGGCAGCTTTCCGGCGTACGTCTGGCGATTTGAACCGAAGCGGAGGCCTGAGGGCATGCTTCCGGAAGCGGTGGCGATGAGCAAGGACCTGCGCCGTCGAGGCTGGGGGTTCATCGGCCCGACCACGGTGCTTTCCTTCATGCAGGCGATGGGCCTGGTCAACGACCACGTTCGCGGGTGCGAGGCCGGACGTGAGGTCAAGCGTCTTCGTCGCGATTTCGTTCGCCCTCGGTGAGGCCCCTGTACGAGATCAACGGGGCCGCGGCCGGCCTGTACTGGATGACGATCATCGTCTGGATCGTGTCCGAGTTCGTGATCGGCGTGCGTCAGATCCCGCTAAGCCGTGGCGACCTGCGACAGGATCGCTGGTCGGGCCCGGCGCTGCTCGGCGGCGTGGTGCTGTCGGTCGCGGTCGGCGCCAGGGTCGCGGCGCGCATCCCTGGGACGACGATCACCACCGGCCGGCCGGTCGTCTTCGCGCTCGGCGTTGCCGTGGCGATCGCCGGGATCGCCTTTCGCCAGTACGCCGTGGCCACTCTCGGCCGCTTCTTCACGACCCGCGTCATGACCCAGCCGGGGCAGACGGTGGTCCAAGCCGGGCCCTACAGGTACGTTCGCCACCCGAGCTACAGCGGCATGCTGCTCACCGTTCTGGGCGTTCTTCTCTGCTCCACTGACTGGCTGTCGCTGGCCTGCTTCGTGCTGGCGCTGCCCGGGATGGCGTACCGGATCAAGGTCGAGGAGGGGGCGCTGATCCGGGCCCTCGGCGAGCCCTATCGCGAGTACATGCGGAGGACCCCGCGCCTGGTTCCGTTCCTTGTCTGAGAGTTTGGTTAAGGCGTAGCCGGGCGCCGGATCGGCGGCCATACTGTCGCTCCAAATGCGCTTTCTGAGCGACCTGCGACGCGAGTTCATCGCCCGGCCGGACGCCTACAAGGGCGAGATCGTTTTCAAGTGGCCAGACGAGAACATCCGGCGCCGCAGCCAGGTCACAGTCGAGCAGGACGAGGCCGCGGTGTTCTTCCGCGACGGCACCGTGCGCGGCATGCTCAAGCCCGGCGTCAGCACGCTTGAGTCGTCCGAGATCCCATTCCTCGGCGACCTGGTCGACTCGGTCACGGGCGGCAACTTCTTCAAGACGGAGCTGTACTTCGTCTCCACGCGCGAATTTCCCAACCTTCCGTTCGGCGGCATGGTCGACAACGTCGTCGACCCCGAGACGCAGCTCGGCGTCGGACTTCGCGTCTTCGGCGACTACTCGCTCAAGGTGGCGGCGCCCGACAAGCTGATCGTCAACCTCGTCGGCACACGCGAGCTGCTGAGCAACGATCAGATCACCGACTGGATGCGGGACCAGCTGCTCAAGGTGTTCCGCCAGGAGGTCGTGCAGCACATCAACGCGTCCGCATGGCCGATCCTCGGCATCGCCGCGCACAACGCGGAGATCGAGGACGAGGTCATCAGCGGATCCGGAGTCGTGCTGAGCGATTACGGCCTGCAGGTCGCGCGCATGGGCAACTTCGTGATCTCGATCAAGCCTGACGACGAAGAGGCGCTGAAGAAATACCGGCGCGACGTGCAGTACACCAAGCTTGCCGGGTCGTTTCAGGCGGCGGCTGCAGGCGAGGCAGTCGAGGGCATCGGCGAGGGCGCGGCGAAAGGCGGCGGCGCCGGAGGTGCGGCCTTGATCGGCGCGGGACTCGGGCTCGGAGCCGGGATCGTCGCGCCTGCTACGGCCCACGCTGCGCAGGTGGCATGCCCGACTTGCGGCGTGATGAACGCCTCCGCCTCGAAGTTCTGCTCCAACTGCGGCCATTCTCTGAGTTGAGCGCGGACCCGGCCGTTGGGCTGGGACAGATCGAGGCGGCGGACCCGGCCTTCGACCTCGAACTCTTCAAGCGCCAGGCGGTGCAGACGTTCCTCGCGGTGAAGCAGGCAATCGCTTCGCGCGACCTGTCCGACGTCGTCGACGAGCTGTCGGACCGTGTTTACGACGACCTCCGCCTGGACGTTCAGGGGTTGCTGGCGCGGGACGCAGTCCAGCATTTCGACGGCCTCGCCCCGACGCAGGTCGTGGTGGCTGCGGCGGAGCGTGGATCGCAAGGGGACGTGATCACGCTGCGCATTCAGGCCGTCGCGATGGAGTTTCTCGGACCGGCCGACTCGGGTGGGTTGTCCCCTGGTGCGCCCGGAGCCTTCACCGAGTTCTGGACGTTCAGCCGCCCTCTGGACGCAACCGCCCCCGTGACCCGACCAAATGAATGTCCGACCTGCGGCGCGCCGATCGATGTCGACACAGGACGAATATGCAGGTACTGCAAGACGCTGCTTCCGCCGCCGCACGCGCAGAGGGGATGGGTGGTAGCAGCTATTCAGCCCGCGCAGGAAACGCTGGACTGATCGCTGGCGAAGAAGTCAAGGTGCGCGCCGGACCCGGGCGGCGAAGGTAATCCGACCAGCGCTGCGCCGACCACTCCGCTTGGCCCGAGAGGGCAGCATCCGGACCAGGCCCCGGTGACCCATCCTCAAGCCGGCGGCTGCGGTCCACACGGAGTGGAGAGCCCCTAGGTTTCGCGGCTGTTTCGCTCGGCACATGCGCCTCCGCGGCGCTGCTGATCGGCTCACACTCGTGGACTCTTCCAGCCTGCCCCGGGCCATTGGGCTAAAAGTCCTATCGACGGTCGGGCTGTGAGGTCCAAAACTGGCAAGCCGAGGGCAAGGAACTGCCCGCCCAAGGACGCGGCCGCCTGCTTCGGTAGGCCGCATTGGTGAGGAAGGCGGTAAGGAGGGGCCACAGGTAGGTCTAATCCCCGAACCGGGTCAGCGAGTCGATACTCGCGGGCTCACGGGTTCGTGGAGGCACCGGAGTCCGGCGTCCTCGCGTGTTCATTGAATTCATCAGGAGGGAGTTCCTTGCGCAGATTAGCGTTGCTCATGGCCGCCCCGGTACTTGTGGTGGCGGCATTGCTTGGTACCTCTTTGGTTGCAGCCGCCGACTCGCAGACGACGTGCGCGGATCCCGCTAGCTGCAAGACCGTCACGGTCGACGGCGCCGGCAAGCTGACCAGCGGTTCGACGTCCGGCAACATCACGTTCACGACCGGCCTTGCGGCCAACACGACTTACACCCTGGTTGACGTCATGGAAACGCTCGGCACCGATCACCAGTTCGTGGGCGGGTCCTACACCTTGAATTTCGCGGGGAGCTGCACCGCGGGCAGCGCGACGGGCGGCACGTACACGGTAAACGGAACCGCTCCGATCGCTTCGACCTACCCGACTTCGCCACCTTCGACGACTGGGACGCTCCCTACGATCACCACGGATGGCAGCGGAGACTTCAACTGCAATTACACAGTGAGCTACCCGACGATTGACGGGACGAACGACGCCACTTGCGGCGGCGTAAACCTGTGCTCGACCAGGAATGACCTCTTCGTCATGAGCGGTAACTTCAAGGTGACGCAGACCGCATCGTTGTCAGTGCCGCCCGACGGCGCGCCGCCGACCTCCGTGCCTGAAGCGCCGCTTCCCATCCTGATTCCGGCGGGCATCCTGCTTGCGCTGGGTG
>DATKFA010000086.1:0-2888 GCA_035511715.1 Candidatus Acidiferrum sp.
CCGAAGACGCGCGCCGCGCCGGCGTCCGGCGTGAGCAGCGTGGCGAGGATGCGGATCAGCGTCGACTTGCCGCTTCCGTTGGGCCCCAGGATTCCGGTCACGCCCCCCCGCTCGACCACCAGGTCGAGCTCGTGCAGCGCCACCTTCTGCTTCGACGTCGCTCGCCAGAAATGCGCGCCGGACTCGCGCTCGCGCACGCGAAACGCCTTCCTCACGCCATCTATCCGTATCGCCGGGGTGCTCATCACAAACTCCTGAAACCCAACACAAAAGAAAAAGGACCGTCGCGGTGCCCAACAACCGCACGGTCCTTTGCTTGAGCTCTGGCTTCTAGGTTTCGGCTACCGAACCAGAATCAATGGTGTGCGGATGGGCGCACTTCACCCTCAAACCGGGTGAAGCCCGTTCTGTTGATGACGCCCAATTTGCACACTCCTGAAATCCCCTGTTGATGGTTGGACACACCCGGATGGGTGTGGCAACCCCCTAACACTACTGATCGCAAGAAGCTCAGTCAAGGGTCAGCTGCGAGATCACGAAGGCCATGACGAAAGCCTCCTCACGCCAGGAGTCGTATCTGCCTGACGGCCCCATATGCCCCGAGCCCATCTCGGTCTTCAAAAGGATCGGACGCGGGCTGAGGTCCATGGTCCGGAGCTTCGCCACCCACTTCGCCGGCTCCCAGTACGAGACGCGCGGGTCGTTCAGACCGCCCATGACGAGCAGCGACGGGTATTTGGCCTCGCGCAGGTTGTCGTACGGCGAGTAGCTCTTGATGTACCGGTAATCGTCCGCCTGCCGCGGGTCGCCCCACTCGTCGTACTCGTTCACGGTCAGTGGCAGCTTCTCGTCCAGCATCGTGGTGAGGGCGTCGACGAACGGCACCTGCGCGACCCCGCAGGCGAAGAGGTCGGGCCTCATGTTGAGCACCGCGCCGATGAGGAGCCCGCCGGCGCTCCGGCCGCGGATCGCGATCCGATCGGGTGCGGTGTAGCCATCCTCGACAAGCTGAAGGGCGCACGCGATGAAGTCGTCGAAAGTGTTGCGCTTCTTGAGAAGGCGGCCGTCCTCGTACCACTCCCTCCCCATCTCGCCGCCGCCCCGCACGTGCGCGATCGCATACACGAACCCGCGGTCGAGGAGGCTGAGCCGGTTCGAATCGAACATCGGGTCGCTCGACGCCTCATAGGCGCCGTAGCCGTACAGCAGAAGCGGAGCCGCTTGTCGCTTCATATCGCGGCGGTAGACAAGTGAGATCGGGACACGAACGCCGTCGTGCGAGGTGGCCCACACGCGCTCGGTTTCATAGTCATCGCGGTTGTAACCGCCGCGGACAGGCTGCTCCTTGACCAACTTCCGCTCGCGGGTCTCCATGTCGTAGTCGACCGCCGACCACGGCGCGTTCAGAGACGTATAGAAGAAGCGCATCACCTGGCCCTCGTAGTCGGGGCTCGAGCCGGGGAACGCGGTGTAAGCAGCGTCGGGCTGGGCCACCACGTGGAGGGCGCCGGTCGCTGAGTCCAGGACCTCGAGTCGCTGCAGCCCGTCTGAGCGCTGCCCCAGAACGACGTGACGCCGGTGGACGTCGATGAAGTTCAGGCGTACGCCTGGACGCTCCGGCACCACCTCGGTCCACGAATCGCGGCCAGGCCCAGACAGCGGCGCGGCCATCAACCGGAAGTTCGTCGCGCCGTCGTTGGTGAGGACGATGAACCGTTCCTCCTGGTGCTCGATCGAGTACTCGATGCCGGTGCGCCGCGGTTCGACGATGACGGGCTCTGCGTCCGGCTGGTCGCTGCGCAGGAAACGGCATTCGCTGGTCACCTGGCTGGCGCTGCTGACCAGCACGTACGCCTCGCTCTTGGACGATTCGACGTTGAGCTCGAACCGCTCGTCGTCCTCCTGGAGCACGAGAACGTCGTCCTCAACCGCTGAGCCCAGCCGATGCCGCCAGAGCTGGTAGGGACGCATCGCCGAGTCGGGGCGAACGTAGAAGAAGGTGCCGCCGTCCGCCGACCACGCGGCGCCGTAGTAGACGCCGCCAATCACATCGTCGAGGTCCTTGCCTGTCGTCAGGTCCCGGAAGTGCAGATCGTGCAGCTCGGAGCCGTTGAGATCGGCGGCGTATGCGAGCAGGTTTTCTCCCGGCGATCGCTCGACGTAGCCGAGCTCGAAGTAGTCGTGGCCCCTGGCCAGCTCGTTGGCGTCGAGGATGACCTGCTCGGGTGCCTCCATCGATCCGCGGCGCCGGCAGTAGATCTCGTAATCGAGGCCCTCGACCGTACGGGTGTAGGTCCACCAGCCTTTGTGAAAGATGGGAGCCGAATAGTCCGTCTCCTGGACGCGGCCGACCACCTCGAGGTAGAGCTTGTCCTCGAGGTCGCGGAGGCCCGCCATGACCTCGGCGGTGTAGGCGTTTTCCGACTCGAGGTACGCGATCACCTCGGGGTCCTGCCGTTCTCTGAGCCAGTAGTAAGGGTCGATCCTGCGGTCGCCGTGCGCCTCGAGCACGCGTGGACGCTGGGGGGCTACGGGTGGTGCAGGCGGCGTGACCTTCACCCGCCTAACTCTAGGAGGCGAGCGTGAATGCCTTGCGGACCATCCTTTTGACGTCCGGCCGTCCGGCGTCGGCCGGGGAGGTGAGCTTGATGAAGCGCATCTCCTTCCCCCCTCCCTCCAGAAGACCCGATCCGTCGTCGAGCTCGCGACCCCGATAGAAAAAGATCATCGAGTGCGCGGTGAGCGTTCCAACGCCGACCACGTTCTCCCCGCCGACCGCGAAGCGGACGAGCTTCCATACCATCGACTTCGACCGCGGCGCGACCATGTCGTAGCCGACCTCGTCGGCGCCGGGTGCGACCTCGCGGATCGTCGTGATCGCAGCCTCG
>DATKFA010000087.1:0-7664 GCA_035511715.1 Candidatus Acidiferrum sp.
CGTCCACTCGATGTGCATCGTGTGACGGCCCATCGCCACATACTCGGCACCGTCGAGCTGCACGGCAGGATCTGCCGGCTTCACCACCTGACTCAACGCGCGCTGTGAGTTGCTCAGCACCTCCGCGTCGTCAGGCGGTACCCCGTTGATGAGGAGGTAGCGGCGCACCTCCTCGACGAGATGCTCGAGCTCGACATATCGGGGCTGCACGAGCGGAACCTCGAGGCGATGTATGTAGAGGTCGGCGCGACCTTCGCCCGCGAGCGTCCCGGCGGCGCCGTAGTGGTCGGGATGGATGTGCGTGACCACGAGCTTGCGGAGCCGTCGGGCGCCGAGCTGCTCCACGGCCCGGCGGATCATCTCGACCGACTCCTCGGAGTTCATCCCGCAATCGAGGAGGTCCGCCTCGTCGCCGTCCTTGAAGAGGAAGACGTTGACCAGTCCGTCCTCGAACGGGATCGGCAGCCGGAGCTCGAAAACGTCGGTGGCGACCTCGGTCAGCGCCTGCTCGAGAGCCATCTCCGGCATTGTCGCGGGAGCCGTGTATCTAAGATGAGTAGTTGTCCGTACTCGAACGTACTAAAACTGGAACCGAAAGCTTTAGGGAGGTTTCGATGTCCGAAGTCCAGATGACCCCCGACCAGATCGTGGAGGCCATGCCCGAATACCTCATTCCGGAGAAGGCGGGCTCGACCGACGCGACCGTCCAGTTCGACCTGAGCGGCGATGGCGCCGGCAAGTGGTGGCTCAAGATCCACGACGGCAAAGCCGAGTCAGGTAAGGGTGACGCTCCAGAGCCGCCCAAGCTGACGCTGCTGGCCGACTCTCACGACTGGGTGAACATCATGACCGGCAAGCTCGACGGCACGGCTGCGTTCATGCAGGGCAAGCTCAAGATCAAGGGCGACATGGGCCTGGCGATCAAGATGCAGTCCCTTTTCCGAAGGCCGAGCTAGTCGTTTAGTAGGTGAACTTCCAGGTCGCGAGCCTGGAGTTCATCTCTCCGTCCAGGTCGAGAAGGCTCGGGTGCACGTCGAGGATCACGACGCTGTGCGGTGTGAGCGCGACCAGGCGGCCGTCGGCCAGCCTTGTGGCCTCCAGCGCGTTGCCCCAGCCGAGCGGATCGCCCCTGGTGGCATGAGGCAGCTTGGCGCTGAGCCAGCTGTTCAGGTCCGTCGCGCCGGCCCGGTCGTCGGTGGAGATGATCATGAACCCGAACAGACCGATCTCGGGAGGGCAGCTCGCGGGGGGTCCCGACGCGGGCGTCGGGCACTGCGGCTTGCAATCGGACAGGCAGGTGATCTCAAAAGTCAGGTCAACGCCCGAAGGGCTGTCGGTGGCCTGGACCTTCTCCGTGTATCTCCAGCTGCTCGGGTAGCAGAAGCCCCAACCCAGCTGCTGATCCGCATAGCCGTGGTCAGCGGGCGCGCACTTGAGATCACTGCCGATCTGAGGTACGGTAGGCACCGACCGCGGGCCCGAGCCGACCTGGCAGCTCGCCAGCAGAAGCATCAGGGCCGCAGCGGTCAGGATTTTCCGGGGGATTGGCGGCGGGAACGGCATTCGGCGACTAATTGTGGCGGCGGGTACGCGCGTGCGTGCACGCGTTCTGCTCTCGGAACCAAACCCGGCGACGGCCGGTAATGAGTTTGGAGGGGGGTTTGCAATGGCAGTGAAGAAGCAAGGGAGCGCTCCGGAAGAGAGGCTGGAGGCGGACCGGCGGTTGCTCGAGCTCCTGGCCGCGCAGTGCGGTGAGGAAGCGGGCCTCCACCGGCCTCTGAACGACGTCGTCGGGGGCGTGATCACCGGGATCCCCGAGGAGACCGATCTCGCCCAGGCGCTGTCCGACCGCGAGACGAGCGACATCCTGGTTCACCTGCTCGACCAGAACCGGGAGCAGGTTGAGAGGGCCCTCGAGCGGCTGCGCGAGGGGACGTATGGGGTCTGCGAGGGCTGCGGCTGCCGCATTCCTGAGGCGCGGCTTCGCTACCAGCCGGCTGCGACGCGTTGCGTGGAGTGCCAGGGCCACTGGGACCGGATCAACGGGAGAACGGCTTAAGTCCTCCCCACGTAGTGGGGAGGTGGCGCGCTAGCGCCGGAGGGGCCGCACCCACCGACTAACCTGTGCGCGTGCCCGCCCGGGTGCCGTGGCGGTGGATCGCGCTGTTTGCCGCGATCAAGCTCGCGGTCACGATGTCGGTGTCCAACCGCTATGGCTGGCACGGCGACGAGCTCTACTTCATCGCTGCATCGCGGCACCTCGACCTCGGCTATGTGGACTTCCCTCCGATCGTGCCGCTGCTGGCGGCTGCAGACCAGGCTGTCGCGCCAGGATCGCTCGTCGCCCTGCGATTCCTCGCTGCGCTGGCGGGCTGCGCTGTCCTCGTCCTGACCGCGCTGATCGCGCGCGAGCTCGGTGCGTCGACGCGGGCGCAGACATGGGCCGCACTCGCCCTGCTGGTGTCCCCGGTGTTTCTCGGCGCCAACGCACTTTTTCACACGGCGTCCTTCGACCAGCTCGCCTGGGCGGTGGCCATCCTCGTGTTCGCCCGGTTGCTCCGCACGGACGACCGGCGCCTATGGTTGGTCATCGGTCTCGTGGTCGGGATCGGTCTCGAGACAAAGCACACCATGTTCGCCCTGCCCGTAGCGATGTTCGCGGGCTTGCTCGCGACGAATCGCAGATCGATGTTGCTGACCCCATGGCCGTGGTTGGGGGCGGCGGTCGCGCTGCTCATCTTCCTCCCCAACGTCATCTGGCAGGCGACCCACGACTGGATCAGCTTGCAGTACGTCCTGTCGCACCGCGGCCACACGGACGGCCCGTTCGCGTACTGGTGGCAGCAGGCGCTGATCTTCATCAACCCGGTGTTTCTCGTGCCGGTCGCGATGGGCGTGTTCGCGCTGCGCAAGGACCAGCGTTTCGGCGCGATGACTTATGTCTTCGTCGCGGTGCTGCTCATCTTCTTCGTCGCGGGGGGCAAGTCCTACTACGCTTCGCCGATCTATCCGCTGGGTTACTCGGTCGGCGCGATGTGGCTCGACCAGAGGCTGAGGGGAAGGATCTGGATCGGCCGACTCGCCGCCGCATCGGCCGCGGTGACCCTGGTGCTCGCGACGGCACTGCTTCCGATAGCTCCGGTGCCCAACAGCACGTTCGCGGACGAGATCGGTTGGCCCGAGCTGGCGCAGCAGACCGCGCAGGCGTATGACAGCCTCCCATCGGACGAGCGCGCCAACGCGGTCATCCTGGCCCACTACTACAGCCAGGCCGCGGCGATCGATTTCTACGGACCGGCCTTGGGTCTACCCCACGCCGTCAGCCCACATCTCAGCTACTGGTACTGGGCGCCGGCCCGGATGGACCCATCCACGGTTGTGATGGTCAACTTCACCCTCGAGGAAGGCAACCAGCTGTTCACGGACTGCCGCCAGGTAGGGACCGTGACCAACTCAATTGGACTCCGAAACAACACCTACGGCGCGCCGATCCTCGTCTGCTCCAACCCACGCAAGCCGCTGTGGCAGGCGTGGAAGTCGCTTCAGACCCTCGACTGACCCCGTCGTGTGCCGGTCA
The DNA here is from genome assembly GCA_035511715.1 of Candidatus Acidiferrum sp. Classification (GTDB taxonomy): domain Bacteria; phylum Chloroflexota; class Dormibacteria; order Dormibacterales; family Dormibacteraceae; genus 40CM-4-65-16. The sequence goes on from DATKFA010000087.1 coordinate 3,578, forward strand.
GCACGCCGCCGGCGCCCAGAGCCACGCCGATGACGACCATGGCCGATCCGATCCAGAACCATTTCATGTCGCCGGTCATGAAGCTTCCCGGGATGAAGCCGAGCCCCTGACCCGCGAAGACCGCGCCGACCAGCAAGACCAGCACGCCGACGATCACGAGCGGAGCTCTCACGCCGACTTATTACCTCGCGCGGTTACTCAGATGCCCCCGTAGACGACCGACTTCTCCTCCGTGTACTGCATGAAGGCCTCGACGCCATGCTCTTTGCCGAAGCCGGACTGCTTGGTGCCGCCGAAAGGCAGCTCGTCGTGCGCGACGACCAGAGCGTTGACCCATGTGTAGCCCGCCTCGAGCTCGAGCACCGCGCGATGTGCGGCGGCCATATTCGTTGTCCAGATCGACGATCCGAGCCCGAACTGCGAGTCGTTGGCAAGGCGCAGCGCCTCATCCAGGTCCTTGACCTTGCGCACCGGAAGCGCGGGTCCGAAGACCTCTTCCTTCCACATCCGCGCATCGTCGGGGACGTTTGTGAGGATCGTCGGCTCGATGAACCAGCCTTTCTCGTACTCCGAGCCCTCCGGCCTGCCGCCGCCGAACAGGACCTTGGCTCCGCGGTCGACCGCGTCCTTGACCTGGGCCTCGACTTCCGTGCGCTGGGTCTCGGTGTGCATAGGCCCCATGCGTGAATCCTTGTCGAGCCCGTTACCCGGCTTGAGCTTGGCCGCGCGCGCGATGAGCTTCTGCATCAGGCCGTCGTACGCGCCTTCCTGCACGTACAGGCGCTTGGTCGACAGGCACTGCTGCCCGCAGTTGAAGAAGCGGCCGACCGAGATTGCGCGCGCCGCGCCTTCGAGGTCCGCGTCGTCGAGCACGATGCAGGGGTCGCTGCCTCCCAGCTCGAGCGTCACCTTCTTCAGCGTCTCGGCGGCCTTGACCATCACGCGCTTACCCGTCGGGGTCGAGCCCGTCAGCGCGACCTTGCGAATCGTCGGGTGACCGACGATCGCTTCGCCGGTCGCCTGCCCAATGACAACGTTGACCACGCCCTCGGGCAGACCGCCCTCGATCAGAGCCTCGATGCAGGCGAGCGTCGCAAGCGGCGTTGTGCTCGCGGGCTTCAGCACCACGGTGTTGCCCGCGGCGATCGCCGGAGCGACCTTGTTGGCGGCGAGGGTCAGCGGAAAGTTCCACGGGACGATCGCGCCGCAGACACCGATCGGCTTGCGCACGACCAGGCCATACGTCGTGAGGTCCGGCAGCCGCACGTACTGGCCGTGAATCTTGTCTGCCAGGTCGGCGAACCAGCCGATGTTCTCGCCGAACCGCCGCGCCTCGAGGCGCGATTCGAGGATGGTCTTGCCCTGCTCCCTGGTTAGGAGCGTCGCGATCTCCTCGACCTTGGACAGCATGTGTTGCGAAGCCTTGTGCAGGACCTCGCGCCGCTGGTTGGACGGCATCTTCGACCACGTTCCGAAGGCCCTGGACGCAGCTTCCGCAGCCTTGTCGACGTCGGCGGGACCGCCCGCGGGGACATCATCGACGACCTCACCCGTGGCCGGGTTGCGGACCTCGTACGTCTTGCCGGAAGCGGCCTTGGTCCGGTCGCCTTCGATGATCATCGTCGCCATGCAGCACACCCCCGTCGATTGGTGGAATTCGGTACTTGGTTAAGGTTAGTTGGAAATGTCGGTGAGGCTGGAAAAGGAAGGAGGCGTCGGCATCATCGTCCTCGACCGGCCGCCGGCGAACAGCTATGACTACCAGCTCTTGCGCGCTTTCGCAGGGGTCATCGACGACGCTCGTGCCGACGAGGACATACACGCCGTCGTCGTGACGAGCTCGGCCGAGAAGTTCTTCTCCGCCGGCGCAGACGTGAGCTACTTCGCCAAGGGCACGACCCGCTCGCGTGTGATGCTGGCGACCCTCGCCCACGAGACGTTTCGGAAGATGGAGAACACGCCGTTCTTGTTCATCGCGGCGATCGCGGGGCACTGCCTTGGCGGCGGTTTCGAGCTTGCGCTCGCATGCGACATGCGATTCGCGGCCGAAGGCGCGTATCAGATCGGTCTCCCGGAGACAAACCTCGGGCTGTTTCCAGGAAGCGGCGGCACGCAGCGGCTGCCCCGGCTGGTCGGCCTATCCAGGGGTATGGAGATGATCCTCGAGGCGCGGACCATGACACCGGCGCAGGCCAAGGAGGTCGGGCTTGTCGACCGGCTCTTCCCAGACGCCGCGGCGTGTCGCCAGGGAGCGATCGACTACGCGGCGAAGATCGCGGCAGGTCCGAGCGTCGCGCTCGGTCACGCCAAGCTTGCGATCACTCAGGGATACGGAGCGCCGCTCGACCTCGGCCTCGCCATCGAGCGCGAGGCGATCAGCCGGGTCTTCGTGTCCCAGGACGCAAACGAAGGCATCAAAGCGTTCGCCGAAAAGAGGAAGGCGGAGTTCAGAGGAGAGTGACCGGCGCTTGGCAAAATCGTGCTAGGCTTCGCGCCTCGGATTTCTGACAGGAGGTGCGTCTGATGGAAGTAGGTGCGTTTACCCCGGCCGTCGGCCGCCTCCGGAGCTAGCGCCAGCTAAGCCCTCCGACCTGGGCGGACCGACATCTGCCCACCCGTTTTCAGCCCGGAGGATTTTGCGTTGCTCAGCGATCGCATACCGGTCCGCGTCATCGCCGACTACGGCGCGGACTACCTCGTCGACGACGGCGCGTCAGCCTGGCGCGCGGTCGCAAAGCGGTGCGACCCCGCAGTCGGCGATTGGGTCACGCTCGACGGCGGTTTCATCACCGAGGTGCTGGCACGCCGCACGGTATTCTCGCGCCGCGCGGCGGGCGTGGAAACGCGGGAGCAGGTGCTCGCAGCAAACGTCGACCTGACATTCGTCGTCGCGGCGGCGATCGACGTCAACGTTCGCCGGATCGAGCGGTTCCTGACCATCGCGTGGCAGAGCGGGGCCACACCCGTGGTCGTGATAACGAAAGCCGACCTCGTCGATGCGGTCGAAGAGCCGCAGGTGCCGGCGCGGGTCATCCTCACCAGCTCGGTCACCGGCCAGGGGATCGAGCAGATTCGGGACGAGCTCCAACCCCGCAAGACCGGCGTCCTCCTCGGGCCCTCGGGTGTCGGTAAGTCGACGCTGATCAACCAGCTCATGGGCACGGACGTGATGCGCACGCGAGAGATCCACCGCTCCGGCGAAGGCCGGCACATGACGAGCCATCGTCAGCTGATCCAGCTACCCGGCGGCGGAATGATCATCGACACGCCCGGCCTGCGGGAGGCGCAGCTCTGGGAGGGTGAAGGGGCCCTGTCCGGTGTCTTCGAGGACATCGAGACGCTGGCGCTGCAGTGCCGGTTCGCCGACTGCTCGCATGAAACGGAGCCAGGCTGCGCGATCAAGGCCGCCATCGACGCGGGGAGCCTTGACCCCGAGCGCTTTCGCAGCTACCGCAAGCTCCAACGCGAGCTGCGCGCTGTGGCTGCGAAGAGCGACGCGCGGTTGCGAGCCGAGGATCGAAAGAAGTGGAAGCAGATCGCGATGGCGTCGAAAAGGGCCCGGTGGTAAACCGAGCCCTCTTCGAACGGGGAGGCCTGGAGTTCTTACTTTTTGCGCGCGTGCAGGCCGTCCCAGAATGGAATGCGGCCCTTCGAGATCCGGTCGAGGAGCCTGTCAGCCTTCGCCTGAGTGATGACCTTCTTGTCGACGAGGGTCTCGAGCCGCGGCTTGAGGTTGGCGACGAGGCGAGTCTCGAACTGCTCCTGGGTGATGCCCTTGTCCCTCGCAAGGTCGCTGACCTTCTGGCCGGCCCTCAGGCCCTTGACCAGCGTCTGGGGCGTGATGCCCAGGACGTCGGCTTCCGACTCGATCACCGCGGCGCGGACGGCGTGGCGGTCGGGATGCGCACTCGGTGTCGGTTTGGCGGTCGAAGCGCTGACCGCGCCGACGCTCAGGAGCGCCGCAACGCCGGCGGCTCCAACTGCTTTGACGGCTACTGCTGCAAGGGGGTTCATTGTTCGTTCTCACCTCAGACGAGATTTGTGAGGATGAGTTTCGCCGCGCGGTGTCAGAGCCCCGTTGGCGCAG
>DATKFA010000088.1:0-7834 GCA_035511715.1 Candidatus Acidiferrum sp.
GGCCCGCGAGGTGATGCCGCGGGGCGTCCCATCCTCGTTCCAGGACGCCGCGCCGCAGCCGGTCTTCATGGACCGTGGCAAGGGCAGCCGGGTCTGGGACGTGGACGGCAACGAGTACGTCGACTTCCACAACGGCTTTGGCGTGATGGTGGTCGGGCACGCCCACCCCAAGATCGTCGAGGCGGTCAAGCACCGCATCGAGCTCGGCTCGCACTTCGCCCAGCCGGTGCCGGACGACATCGTCGTGGCGCGCGAGCTTGCCCGCCGCTTCCACCAGCCCAGGTGGCGCTTCACCAACTCCGGCACAGAGTCGACCCTCGACGCGGTGCGGATCGCGCGCGGATTCACCGGGCGGGAGCGGCTGATCAAGATCGAGGCTTCCTACCACGGCCACCACGACGCGCTGATGGTCTCGGTCGAGCCGCCTCCGGATCGCATGGGCCCGCCCGATCACCCCGCCTCGTTCCCGCAGAGCGACGGCATCCCGGCGGCGGTCGTCGAGCTCACGACTGTCGTTCCGTTCAACGACGTCGCCGCGCTCGAGAAGGCGTTCGTCGAGCACGCGGGCGAGGTGGCGGCGGTGATCGTCGAGCCGGCGATGATGAACGTCGGCATAGTCCTCCCGGACAGGGGTTACCTCGACCAGGTCAAGGAGAGCGCCCACAAGCACGGCGCGCTCCTGATCTTCGACGAGGTCAAGACCGGCATCACCATCGCGCCGGGCGGGGCAACCGAGCGGTTCGGCGTGACGCCTGACCTGATCGCCCTGGCCAAGGCGATAGGCGGCGGCCTACCGTGCGGCGCGGTCGGTGGGCGTGAGGACGTCATGGACGTGATCGAGCACAAGACGGTGGCGCAGATGGGCACGTTCAACGGCAACCCGTTGACGATGGCCGCGTCGAAGGTGACGCTGCTCGAGATCCTCGACGCGAACGCGTACGCGCATTTCGACGCCCTCGCAGAGACGCTGCAGGGCGGCCTCGACGACGCCATCCGCAGCCACGAGCTGCCATTCCACGCGACCACGCTCGCCGCGCGCGGCAGCGTTACGTATCGCGCCAAGCGGGTGCGCAACTACCGCGACTACCTCGAGATCGACAAGTCGTTCGCCTACCTGAGCTGGCTCTACCAGTGCAACCGTGGCGTGCTGATGGCGCCCGGCGCCGAGGAGAACTGGACGCTGTCGGTCCAGCACTCGACCGACGACGTCCAGCGCTACGTCGACAACTTCACGGAGATGGCGAAGGACCTCCGCAAGTAAGGGTCGCGAGCGATCCGCCTGGAGACCGGGCTCCTAATGTTTCAAATAGGGCCGGACCAGCTTGCCTAGCTCTTCGAGCCTGGAAAGCGCGGCGTCCCGACCGTCGGGCGGGACGTACCAGATCAGGCGGTCGACGCCGGCCTTGGCGCAGCGCTCGATCTCCTCGGCGCTGGCCTTCGGGTAGTAAGTGACAGGGATCGGCTCGCGGCCTGCATCTTTCGCCAGTCGCTGGAGCTCGGGGATCCGCTCGAGCACATCGCCCCGATTGGGCATCCAGCCGTCCGCGTAGCGAACCACGCGCTCGAGGATCTTCGGTCCGCTGCCGCCGAGCACGACTGGCGGGTGCGGCTTCTGCAGCGGCTTCGGCCACGACCACATCGGACCGAAGTCGACGAGATCGCCGTGATACTCCGCAAGCTCGTCGGTCCAGATCGTCTTGATCGCTTCGGTCCGTTCACGGAGGAGCTTCCATCGCGTGCCGAAGTTGGTGCCGTGGTCGGCCATCTCCTCCCGGTTCCATCCGCCACCGATGCCGAAGATGAACCGCCCGCCGGATATATGGTCCAGACTCGCTGTCTCCTTGGCGGTGTGAATGGGATCGCGCTCGATCAGGAGACAGATACCGGTCGCGACGCGGATCGTCTTGCTCGCAAGCGCAGCCACGGTCAGGGCAGCGAACGGGTCCATCGTGTGCCAGTAGTGCTTCGGCAGCTCAGCCCCTCCCGGCCACGGCGTCTGCCGGCTGGTCGGGATGTGCGAGTGTTCGGCGACCCACAAGGATTCGAAGCCCAGCTCTTCCGCTGCCGGCGCCAGCTCCGTCATCGAGATCGCGTAGTCGGTCGGGAATATCGCGATCCCGAACTTCATCTCCACCATGGTAGGGAGATGGGTCAGTACGCCAGGGCAAGCCTCCGCTTCGCATCCGATGCAGCCTGCGTATCCAGCGCCTCGAAAAGCGCCGACACCGCTCGTGTGTCCAGGCGCGAGCCCGCCTCCTCGATCAGCACGCGCCGCGCCTCCGCCTGCGAGCACGCGTGCCGGTACGGACGGTCGGACGTGAGCGCGTCGTAAGTGTCCGCGACCGCCACGATGCGCGCCTCGATGGGGATCGACTCGGCTTTGAGCCCGTAGGGATACCCGCTACCGTCGAGCCGCTCGTGGTGATAGAGGACGGCCAGCACCTCGCGGCTGGACTGGCCGGCGCGGTCTAGAAGCGTCAGTCCCATCTCCGGGTGGGTACGCATAAGGATCCATTCCGACTCATCGAGAGGGGAGTGTTTCTCGAGCACCTGAGTGGGGATGCCTAGCTTGCCGATGTCGTGCATCAATCCGGCGCGGGCCAGGATGCGAAGCTCCGACGCGCTCATCGACATCTGGCGGCCGATGTGGACGCACAGGCGCGCCACGCGCAAGTTGTGCGCGCGCGCCTCGCGGTGCTTGACCTTGAGGCCGAGCGCCACGACGGCGTCGAACCATCCCCTTATCTGCAGCTGGGCGGGCGCAGCCATTGGGATCTACCTCCTGGACCTTTCCAAATCCGTTATGACAAAACGTCCTCTAGGTCAACGGTCGGAAGCGCCGGTTGGGTCACCGCCCGGGCTCGGCGGACTTTTTCCGGCTGGCTACAGTTCGTAGCCGGGCGCACATCTTAGCGCCCCGTACGTCGGTTGTCTGCCCTAGGCTATTGCCGCCTTGAGCCAGAACCCGAGCGCGGCGGTAGGACAGGTTTCCGCCGACGGCCAGTTTCGCTGGGACGGCCAGCAGTGGGTGCCCATCCCGCGGGGGGAGCGCGAGCCCACCGCGTGGACGCGTCCGATGCAGCTAGCGGTCGCTGGATTCTTCGTCATCGAGACGCTGTTCTCGATCCTGACGTCGGCGCTCTTCATCAACCACGACAGCATGCTGCGGGTCATGCAGGCGCAGGGCACGTCAATCCCTGCGGGGACCGACATCAACACGATCATCAACATCTCGATCGTCTTCGCCTGGGTGGTGGTGGCCGTGATCGGCGTGATTCAGCTGGTCGCAGCGCTCGGCAGCTACCTCGGCTGGCGCTGGCTGTTCTGGGTCGTGCTCGTGCTTCTCGCGTTTGGCGCCATCGGCGCGGTCACGAACCTCAACACCTTCGCCCATCCGCAGAGCTCGCCGGTTCCAACCTGGGGCGTCACCGTCAGCGAGCTTTTGTCGATCGCGAGCCTGGGACTTTTCGTTTGGCTGCTGATCGGAGCCATCCGGTACGGCCCCTGGGCGATGAAGAAGCCGGGCGCCTAAGCCTCCTCGGCGAGCTCCAGGCAGCGCACGCCGCTCATGTCGACCCAGTACCTACCGCGCCCGCGCACGACACGCATCAAAACCGCCTCGCAGGCGGGGCAGCGGACCACGGTTCCGGGCGCGTGAACGTAGACGTGGACGCGGCCGACCTCGTTGACCGCACCGCAATTTGCGCACGTCCCCACTGCCGAGGTCATCTCGACAGCGAAGATCTCGCGCAGGAGCCCTCCGATCGCGTTGCCGTCGAGCCGCATCTCATCAATGCCGGCAGCGAGCTGCGTAAGGTGTTGATCTTCTGAATTCATGCAGAACCTCCTGTGGCGCCGAATCGCTCGGTCTTGATCGAAAGCGGCGGGTAACCCATCGACACCAACAGAGACGCCGCGGCCTCGACAAAGGTCGTCGGACCGCAGATGTAGACGGCGGGCATCTGCTCCTTCGGCCAGGCCACCTCCTGCATCATCGCCTCGTCGACGCGGCGGGTGAAGCCCTTCCACCCTTCCGGCTTCTCCCGCGTGAGGGTGTGATAGACGGCGACGCCATCGCCTGCTGACGCGAGGCCGCCGAGCTCCTCGCGGTAAATGATGTCGGCAAGCGTGCGCGAGGAGTACAGAAGTCGCGTGGGCGCCTTGCTCTTCATTCGCTCGCGATGCCGAAGCATCGCCATCAGGGGCACCACGCCTGATCCTCCACCGATCAGGAAGAGCGGGCGATCCTCGCCCGCCCGCCACACGAAGTAGCCACCGATCGGACCGCGAAGCTCGAGCTTGTCGCCGAGGCGCAGCTCGCCGACCAGGTACGGCGAGACCTCACCGTCCTCGAGGCGTTCGACCGTGAGAGCCACTCGCCGATCCTCGGGCGGCGACGCGATCGAGTAGCTGCGCTCCGCAACGTACCCGTCGTCGGCGGTGAGCCGAACATCGACATGCTGCCCCGCCAGATGGCCCTGCCACTCAGGAATGTCGAAGTAGAGGCTTGCGACCCGGGGCGTCTCCTGGACGATATCGGCAAGCGTGCCGAACTGCCAGGCTAGTCGCCCCAGTAGCGCTGTTCCAGCCAAGGGTCTCCGCGGATGTGGTAGCCGTTCGACTCCCAGAAGCCGGGGTGCTCTTCCTTCTGCAGCCGGATACCGCGCACCCACTTCGCGCTCTTCCAGAAGTAGAGGTGCGGGACGAGGAAGCGAACCGGCCCGCCGTGCTCGGGGTGCAGCGGCTGGCCGTCGAACTCATACGCGACCCATGCCTTGCCCCCGGTGATGTCGTCGAGCGTGAGGTTGGTGGTGTAGCCGCCGTCGGAGAAGACCGTGGTGAACTCCGCGGCCGTGTCGACTCCGTCCATCAGCGTGTCGACGGAAACGCCCTTCCAGCTCGTGTCGAGCTTCGACCACTTGGTGACACAGTGGATGTCCTTGGTGATGTTCTCCGTGGTCAGTGCGGTGAACTCCTTCCACGTCCAGCGCTTCGGTGCGTCGATCTCGCCCTCGATGGAGAAGGTCCATTGGTCGACGTTGACACGCGGCGTCGGCCCGGCCGACAGAACTGGCCAGTCGGTCACGACGTACTGCCCCGGTGGGACTCGCGAGCTGGAGGCGGTGTCGCGGCGCTTGCCGCGAAAGCCGCGGGAGATAAACCCCATCCCGGCCAATTGTCGCGCTATTTCAGATGGCGCGCATCCGGTTGTTCTTGGGGTTGTGCTCGACCTCGGCCAGCCCCAGCGCCTCGAGGAGCGGAGGCATGTACATCCCGAATCGACCGCGAAGTCCCTTCTTCAGCCCGTACCAACCGCCGACCGGATTACTGGGCGAGCGTCCCCACGCCTCGACCGTGCCTTCGGCCGCGGGCTTCTGCTCATCTGCGCTGCCAAGCGCCATCCAGTCGCCCTGCTTCTTCAGCATCGCGTGCAGGTCATCGATCGCACGCAGCTGGTAACGGAGCTCGGTCTTGCCGACGATGCACACGATCGCCGGCGGGTTCGCCGCCTCGTCCCGGTACATGAGGTACGAGGATGAGCCGCTCGGTGTGGTCAGCTCCCACGGTGAGTCCTTTGTTCCCTTTCCCTTGACCTTCGCCATTCAAGCTCTCCTCCGTAACGAGTCGGTTACGTAACGCGACCGTTACCATACTGCAAATGCGGGCGCGGGCCAAAAAACGAGATCCGCTGGATGCCCTCGGCAACCAGTACCGGCGAGACATAGTCGCGCTTCTTGCCCGGAGGCCGCGATCCGTGCAGGAGATCGCGGACCGAATGCCGATCAGCCGTCCCGCCGTGTCCCGCCACCTCCGAGTGCTCAACGGCGCGGGCCTGATCTCCGACGAGCAGGTCGGCACCAAGCGGGTCTACCGCCTCGACAAGCCGCACCTCGCCGCGGTCTGGAACGACATCGCGACGCGCTTCAAGCTCTTCGCCGAAAACACGCGGTGATCGAGCCGCTCCGGATCACGTTCGAGGTCGACTGCCCGCCGGACCACGCTTTCGCAACGTGGACCGGCCGCGCCACCTCCTGGTGGCCGCCGGAACACACCGTCTCCCATGAGCCGGGGGCGGAGATCGTCTTCGAGCCGCGGCACGGGGGTCGCATCTTCGAGCGGACGGCAGGGGGCCGCGAGATCGAGTGGGGTGAGATCGTGGAGTGGGACCCGCCGCGCCGGCTCCGCTACCTGTGGCACATCGCCACCGAGCCGAGCAACGCCACCGATGTGGAGATCGTCTTTCGGGAGCTTCCCGACTCCACGACGCGGGTCGAGATCGAGCACGGCGGCTGGGAGCGGCTGGGCGAGGTCGGCCAGGCGTGGCGCGACGCCAACCGGGCGGGGTGGGACGGCGTGCTGCCGTCCTACACCAACGACGCGTCTACACGGCGACCCGCGTGAGCCGCCAGAAGCGTCCCGGCGGATAAAGCTGGTCGAACGTCGCCAGCCCTACGTCCAGGTCGTAGTCGCCGAGCGTCAGGTGCATGGATCCGGCTTTCGTAAGGGGCGGCAGCGGGCGGTCGACGGACAGGGGCGGTGCGTCGAGTCGCTTGCGGAGCACCATCCCCGGCCACTCCACCAGGTCGACGTCGAACAGGGTCACGACGTCCGACTGCTCACCCCAGGCCGTGTTGTAGATCGCGACCGTCTGGTGTTTCTCCAGCTCTCGCTTCACGTGCAGCCCTGAGGAAACGGCGCTGATCAGGTTCTCGGCCGCCGTGAACGCTGAATCGAGCGTCGGCTGGCCCATGACGCAGCCGTAGACCACGATGGTGTGGCTGTCAACGCTGGCGTTTGCCGCAAACAAGAAGTTGGCCCCGCTGTCGAGGCCGGATCCCGTCTTGATGCCGAAGATCCCGCTGTGCGCGAGCGCGGAGTTGACGTTGTAGACGGTCCCCGCGACCGGCAGGTCCACCTGCTGCATGGCGACGATCTGGGCGAGCACCGGATCCTGCATCGCGGCCATGCCGAGAGCCAGGAGGTCGGTCGGCGTACTGACGCTTCCGGGTGACGCGCCGCTGGTATCAGTGAAGCGCGTGTGCGTCATGTGGAGCGTTGCGGCGCGGTCGTTCATCTTGCCCACGAATGTCGTCGCCGAGCCCGCGTCCCAACGCGCGATGGTCTCGGCGAGGTTGTTGGCGGACGGGATGAGCATTCCCTCGAGCATCTGAAGCTCCGTCAGCGTCTCCCCCGCCTCGACCTTCACGACGGATTGCCGGCCCTGCAGGTCGACCTGGTAGCCGCGGACGTCTTCTTCCGTCAAGGTGATGGTGGGGCCGCCCTGGTCTTTCTGCAGCGGTTTGTCTTTGAGCACGACCACGGCCGTCATCACCTTGGTCACGCTAGCGGCCGGAATCGCGACCTCGTTGCCGGAGCTGGCGATGAAGCCGAGGCCCTGCGCGCCGACCGCCGCGGAGCCGTGGGATGGCCAGGGCAGGGTTGGCGGCGTGCCCTTGGTGACGGTCGACGCCTGCACGAGAGAAGTCGCCGCCGCGGCCGGGATCGGGCGCAGGTAGTTGAACGCCCCCGCCCCGACGATCAGAAGTAGAAGGACAAGCCCCACCCGCCTGCGCATCGCACCAACAAATTAATCGACGCGGCGCTGTCGAAGTCCGAGCCGGCTCGCGACCGGCAGCAGGAGGCCTCCCTGGACCACGAGGGAGAGCACGACCATGCCGTAGGCGATCACCGACACGCTGGGGTTGATGGCCGGGTAGGCGGCCACCGAGAGCGCCAGGGCGACCGAGAGTGCACCCCTCAGTCCGCCCCACAGGGTCATGTGGCGCCATGCCCACGGGATTCGCTGCGCCCTCGCGTCGACAGCCGCGAGCAG
>DATKFA010000089.1:0-3072 GCA_035511715.1 Candidatus Acidiferrum sp.
GAATTCCTGGGCCGTGCCGCGCCCGATGGCGCGGATCAAGCCTGGGATGGACAGGTAGTGGAGCGAGTCGGCGCCGATCTGCTTGCGCACCTCGTCGACCGACCGGCCGGCCGCGATCAGCTCCTTGGTCGAGCCGATGTCCACGCCCATGAAGCATGGGAATCGCATGGGCGGGCTCGAGATCCGCATGTGGATCTCCTTCGCGCCGGCTGCGCGCAGGCGCTCGATGATGCGCCGCGAGGTGGTGCCGCGGACGATCGAATCGTCGACCGCGATCAGGCGCTTGCCCTTGATCGATCGCGGCAGCGGGTTGAGCTTCAACATCACGCCCGATTCGCGCAGCGATTGGTCGGGCTGGATGAAAGTCCGGTTGATGTAGCGGCTCTTCATCAGGGCTTCGCGAAACGGAATCCCCGAGGCTTCGGCGTAGCCGATCGAGGCGGGCGTCCCCGAGTCGGGAAAAGGCACCACCATGTCCGCTTCCACCGGGGCTTCCTGGGCGAGCTCATGGCCCATGCGGATGCGCGCGTCCTCGAGCTCGCAGTTCTTGAGGATCGAGTCGGGTCGCGCGAAGTAGATGAACTCGAACACGCACATCGCGTGCTTGGTGGCGGTCTGGAAGTTGACGCTGTGCACACCGTGCTCGTCCATCACGACCATCTCCCCCGGCTGCACCTCGCGCACGAAAGTCGCGCGCACCGTGTCCAGGGCGCACGTCTCTGAGGCGATGACGTGCGCGGGCTGGCCGGCCAGCGGGATGTAGCCGAGACAAAGGGGACGAAAACCGAACGGGTCGCGCAGCGCGATGAGCTGGCTCGGCGTGATAATGCCGCACGAGTACGCACCGACCACTCGCGAGAACGTGCGGCGGATCACCTCTTCCCATGACCGGCCGTGCGTGTTCTCGATGAGGCGCGCCATGACCTCGGTGTCGAGCGCCGTCTCGAACTCGACGCCGCGCTCGGCGAGCTGCGAGCGCAGGGCCTCGGCGTTGAGCAGGTTGCCGTTGTGTGCGATCGCGCCCGGGCCCAGGGTCGGGTGCAGGAATGGAAGCGGGTGCGCGTTCTCGGCGCGGCTCGCCCCGGTCGTCGAATAGCGCGTGTGGCCGAGGGCGATCACCGAGCCTTGCCCGAGGTCTTTGATCGTGGCAGGGGAAAAGACCTGGGCGACAAGGCCCATGTCGCGGTGCACGCGCACGGAGGCGCCGTCGGAGACGGCGATGCCCGCCGACTCCTGGCCGCGGTGCTGGAGCGCGAACAGCCCGAAGTAAGTCAGGTTGGCGACGTCGACGCCCTGTTTGGCGCAGATTCCGAAGACCCCGCACATCTAGCTGCTCATCACCTCCCACGCACCGCGAAGCTCGGACAGCGGCAGCTTGAGCTGGCCCTCGAACTCCAGCACGTCACCCGAGGTGAGACCCAGGAGCGAGAGCTCGACGTTGTGCCGGCGCGCCAGCGACTGCACCTCTGGCATCGCGCGTGACGGCACGCTCACGATGTAGCGGCTCGGCGATTCGCCAAAAAAGGCGCCGTCGAGACGAAGCGGCGGCTCGGGCCTGACCGCGGGGCAACGCACGCCGATGCCTCCGATAAGGCAGCACTCGGCGAGCGCGACGAGCATTCCACCTTCGGCGATGTCGTGGGCGGAGTGCAGGTGCCCGCTCTGAGCGGCCGTAAGGATGACGCGGTTGACCGCCTGCTCCCGCGTCAGGTCCAGGGCGGGCGGCCTGCCGGCGATGTAGCCGTGCTCCACCTTCAGGTACTCGCTGCCACCGAGGTCGTTGTGGCTCGATCCGATCAACAGCACGAAGTCACCCTCGGCGCGGAACCCAGCCTGGAGGCGTTTGCCGTAGTCGTCGATCAGCCCGATCATGCCGACCACCGGGGTCGGGTAGATCGCCGAGTCCTCGCTTTCGTTGTAGAGGCTCACGTTCCCGCTGACCACCGGGAGGTCCAGCTGCCTGCAGGCGTACGCCAGCCCGGCGATCGTCTCCTCCATCTCCCAGTAGACCTCGGGCCGGTCGGGGTTGGCGAAGTTGAGGCAGTCGCTGACCGCGATCGGCCTCGCGCCGGTGGCGACGATGTTGCGCGCGGCCTCGGCCACGGCCAGCTGCGCGCCGAGGTGTGGGTCGAGATGGCAGTAGCGCCCGTTGCCGTCGGTCGTGACCGCGATGCCGAGACGCGTGCCCTTGACGCGGATCATCGCCGCGTCGCCACCAGGAGGCACGACGGTGCTGTCGCCCACCATGTGGTCGTAGCGGCGGAAGACGCCTCGCCGGCTCGTGAGGTTCGGGCTCGCCAGCAAACGGATCAGCGTCGCCCCTGCGTCGGCAAGCGGCGGAAGGGCGTCGACGTCAAGGCCAAACGGCGGGTCTGGCGCGACACCCATCAAGCGCCGCATCGGCGCGCCGTCTGTGAGGAGCGCGATCGGCAGCCGCGCGACGTGGTCCTTGCCGTCGACCACCGTAAGTTGGCCGTCGTTCGTGACCTCGCCGATGACCGCCGACGTCAGGTCCCACGCGGCGAAGATGCTCTCGACCTCGCGCTCGCGGCCGCGCTGGACCACGACGAGCATCCGCTCCTGCGACTCGGACAGCATCACGTCGTATGGGCTCATGGCGCGCTCGCGCCGTGGCACGAGCGAGACGTCGATGCGGGCGCCCGCGCCGGGAACGCGCCCCGCGCACTCAGCGACCGCGGAGGTGAGTCCGGCCGCGCCGAGGTCCTGGAGAGCCACCACCGCATCGGTGTGCCCCAGGTCCATGCAAGCCTCCAGCAGGCACTTCTCGAGGAAGGGATTGCCGACCTGCACGGCGGGTCTGCGTTCCGAGCTCTTGTCATCCAGCTCTACCGACGCAAACGATGCGCCGTGGATTCCGTCGCGGCCGGTGTCGGCGCCGACGAGCATGAGGCTGTTCCCGGTCCCTTCGGCCCGTGCGCGCATCAGCTGGTCGGTGCGCACGAGACCGATGCACATGGCGTTGACGAGCGGGTTGGCCGCGTAGCAGTCCTCGAAGTAGACCTCACCGCCGACGGTCGGGATGCCCATGCAGTTGCCGTAGCCGCCGACGCC
>DATKFA010000090.1:0-7091 GCA_035511715.1 Candidatus Acidiferrum sp.
TTCGCCGCGCCGGCGCCGAGCACGCGGACGGATTCGTCGCCGTGACCGAGGGCGACAACCGCAACATCATGGCGTCGCAGATCGCAAAGAACATCTTCAAGGTCCCCCACGTGGTGGCGCGCATCTACGACCCAGAGCGCGCCGAGGCCTACGAGAAGCTCGGCCTCCACACGATCTGCCCCACCCTCGAAGGCGCACGCCACATCGAGAAGGTCCTGCTCGAGCGGGAGACCCGCTAACCCCATGTACGTGATCGTCGTG
Organism: Candidatus Acidiferrum sp.; assembly: GCA_035511715.1. Taxonomy (GTDB): domain Bacteria; phylum Chloroflexota; class Dormibacteria; order Dormibacterales; family Dormibacteraceae; genus 40CM-4-65-16. The sequence goes on from DATKFA010000090.1 coordinate 262, forward strand.
GGCGGCGGAACGGTGGGCTATTACCTATCGCGCGACCTCGTCGAGCGCGGCCATGAGGTCACGCTGATCGAGAGAGACGCCAAGAGAGCGGACTGGTTGGAGACGCAGCTCGGCAGCATCGTCATGCGCGGTGACGGATGCGAGGTGCGCTTCCTGGCGCAAACGGGCATCGAACGCGCGGATGCGATCATCGCCGTCACAGCCGACGACGAGGACAACCTGATTGCGCTGCAGATGGCCAAGAAGCATTTCCGTGTGAAGAAGACGATCGCCCGCGTCAACAACCCGACCAACGTCGAGATCTTCAAGATGCTCGGCGTCGACGAGGCCGTCTCGGCAACCGAAGTGCTGCTGGGCGCCCTCGAGCCACCGCTCGCGACCTGAGAAACAAAAAAGGACCGCTCGCATGCGAGCGGCCCTTGGATCAGAGTCTGGTTACGTAGCCTTGCCGATCTTGTAGATCTTGGTGCCGCAGAATGGACACGTGCCTACGGTTGCCGGCTTGCCGTTCTTCATCGTGATCGGCTGAGGATCTTTCATCTCAACCTTTCGCTTGTCCTTCAAGCAGTAGCCTTCCACAAACTCACCGTCCTTATCGAAGATTCTTGGGGGCGGACTCGCCCATTCTAGGGGTGGGTATTTGGGCAAGACAACCCCAATTCGACTTGAATTCAGTCCGAATTGCCAAGCGGTGCGTGAAAAACGGTCCAGAATGCGGTCTCGAAAGGCGTTCTTGCGTCCTCCCCAAACAAAACAAATCGCACCTCTGACGCCTGCCAGCCGCCCGTCAGCGCCGCCTTCAACGATTCAGCCATCACGCGTGCGCACTCGTCGATTGGAAATCCGGCGATGCCCGTCCCGACCGCGGGCACGGCAATACTCCTGACCTCGTGTATACGCGCAAGACGAAACACATCGTCCATCGAAGACTTGAGCGAGACTCGCGTGGTGTGGCCGCCGAGCGACATGCTCGCTGCGTGGATCACGTATCTGGCGCGGAGTCGACCGGCGCCGGTGATCGCGGCCTGGCCGACGCGCACCGGGCCGTGGGCGTCGCATTCGTCCTGGATGCTCGGACCGCCGGCGCGCCGAATCGCGCCCGCAACTCCACCTCCAAGCTGGAGGTCGTTGTTCGCGGCATTGACGATCGCGTCGACCTCCTGCTCGACCAGATCGCCACAGATGATCACGACTCGCGCTTGATGCATTCCCACACCTCGGCCGTGCGTTCCTCGAGCAGCGCCGGCGTCGCGCTTGCGATGCCTCGAATTCCGATCGACTCGATCGTCAGCGATGCGCATGCCACCCCGCAGACCAGCGCATCCTGGAGGCCCGAGCGCTGCGCTCCGGTGCTCAACCACCGGGCGAGCATGCCCGCCGCCACCGCGTCCCCAGCTCCCGTGGTGTCAAATGCGGGATGGCCGGGCAGAGCGGGGACATGGAGGCTGCCGTCGGCGGTGTGGGCGTCGACGCCTTGCGGTCCCTTCTTGATCACGAGGCCGTCGAGCCACCACTGCCGTCGGAACTGCTCTGGATCATGGCCGCCCAGCGCCGCGAATTCCTGCTCGTTGCAGAAGAACCATGCGGCGCGTCCCAGCACCTCCTTCGCCTCCGGCGTCTGCCGTTGAACGTACGAGAGCATCGCGTCGGCCGACAAAAGGCGGGTGAGGTGCAGCAGCTTCATCGCCTTTGCCTGCTTGTCAGGTCGCATCGAGCCGACGAACGCCCAGCCGTTGAAATGAGGCGGCACCGCCGGATCCCACTGGTCGTAGATCGTGTCCGCGCTTCCCATGTCTACGTTTTGGCCATGTTCCTGGTGGGCAGTCCAGCGATACGTCGGCGCGTCCAGCACGGCGAGCAACGTCGAGTCGATAGGTCTGTTCGCGAAGGCGCGTAACACCTTCTCGACGGCGTCGCGTCCGACCGGCGCCACGACCTTGACCGGCACGAGCAGGCTCGCCGCGAGTGCGAAGTACACCGCCGAGCCTCCGAGCTCTCCTTTGACCTTTCCGAATGGACCATCGCGAGTGTCGAGTGCGACCGACCCGACGACCATAAGCTCGGGCGGGTCAGGCACGCCGTCCGGTGCCGCTCGCCGCGGTCACCACATGCCGCGCCTGTCGCAGCTTCTCCAGAAAATCCACGGTGCCGGAGTACTCGTCCATCTCCATCCAGCTCCGCCCGAGCTCCTCCGCCGCGTGCGCATCGGAGCCGGTCGCGCCCACCTTGCCCAGATCTTGCGCCAACGCCGCGGCCGCACGATTGGCGGCGGCGTCGCACCAGGGGTTGTACGTCTCGATGATGTCGATGCGGTCCGCAAGCTCGACGATGCGCTCGGCGCGGAAGTGCGACCGATAGGGGTCGAGCGGATGGGGGAGGTACACGAGTCCGCCCATGGAGTGGACGAGGTCCATCACCTCGTCCGGCCGCATGTAGGGCGGCAGGCGGCCCGTGATGAAGAGCCCGATCACCTCGCCCTCGCGCGTCTTCGCCTCCTCGCCGACGATCGCGAGCCCCGGCGCGATGCGCGCGAGCTCGATGGCGCCCTCGACGGTGTTGTGGTCTGTCAACGCGAGCCGGTCGATGCCGCATTCGCGTGCGCGATCGACCAGCTGCTGGAGGGAGCTCTGCCCGTCATGGGAAAAATGCGAGTGGAGGTGCAGGTCGACGCGCAGCACGCGCCTAGAGCGCGGCTTGCTTCAGCGTGCGTTCGCGCGAACGCGCAAACAACGGGATCACCTGCGCGGGACCGCGGCTCTGGCACGACTGCTCCATCAATGCGGCCTGCGCGTCATAGATGATCTCCATCACCTGCTCCGGTCTCCGCTCCCGACCGAGTCGCGCTGGTAGCTCGGGGTGCGCATGTCGGAGGACGAGCATCAATCGCGGGATCAACCACCCGGGCACGATCTTGACACGCTGAACGTGGCACTCCTCGACCCAGTAGAGAAGCTCGTCCGACTCCTGAAGCAAGCGTCGCGGCGTCATCGCACGCGTGCGGCGGCGGTGCCATCGCCGATATCGCTCCTGCTCCTCGATCGTCTGCTGAAGCATGGGCCGAAACCCACTATATCAGCGAGCCGTCGCGGTTCCGGCAGTTCTCGCCCGCATCGGATAGCACAGAGTTCGCCAGCCTCCCGCCGCGGGAACGAGATGCACCTGGCGATCGAATGTCCACTCGCGCCATTGCTGGCGAACGCGGTAGCGCATCACCAGTCGAGCCACGTTGTTGTAGGTGCGCTCGTGCAGGTGGTCGGTCCAGCTCTCGAGCATCGCGACGCTTGCGACCTGCATCTCGAGGATCTCCAGCCACTCATCCAGTCGCGGCATCTCGCGGATGAAGTTGTGCACGCCGCCCCATGCGCGCTGCGCGTCCTCGGCGATCATCTCCCACATCTCGTCGAAGCGTCCTTCGGCGTGGAGCTTCATGAACCGAATCTCGAACGTCGCCGGCGCGAGCGACGCCGGCGGAGGTGGGCGCATCGGTTCGACCGGCGGAGGCAGCGCCGCGAACGCGCCTCCGAGACCCCCGCTCACAGGGGCGCTGACGAAGCGGCCGAAGTCGTCCGCGGGCCAGGTCGTGAACTGCCCTGCGAGGCGCAAAAGGAAGCTCTCGGCCACCGGCCAGCGACGAAGCGGTCGAAATAACCTCTTGACCATTACCTCTAGATGTAGTGTGATCTCCCCAGACTGTATACAGAATGTGGATAACTCGCAAGTCCCGAGCTGTTTGCAGACATCGCCGGCGGCTGCGGCCGTGGCGCTGGCACCGCTCCCGAGGGACGGTCAGGGCGCGGCGAGCCGGATGATCCGGATCGGAACCGCCGCCTGGCGCGTGGCCCGCCCGCAGCAGATGGTCGTTCGCCGGAGCTCGATCGCCACAGCTCGGTCGACCCGGTCAACCTCGCCTGTGACACCCGCCGCCAAACCGCAGGACTCGTCCAAGACCGCGCGCTGACGAGCCCGCTCTCGAAGCCGCGGGTCGGCGAATTGAGATGATTCCCTCCGGTGAGCGACTTCGATGAGGAGTTCGACCTGCTCGTCATTGGAGCCGGAATCATCGGCAGCCGCGTAGCGCTCGAGGCAGCCCAGGCCGGTCTCAAAGTCGCGCTCGTCGATCGCTCCGACTTCGGATCCGGTACGTCGCAGGCTTCTTCCAAGCTCATACATGGGGGGCTCCGCTACCTGCCGATGGGCGACGTGGGCCTGGTGCGGGAGAACCACCTCGAGCGGCGAGCGCTGCTGGACAGCGTGGCTCGCAACCTTGTCTGGCCGCTCGACTTCCTCGTGCCGATCTACAACGGCAAGCTGGCGGCGGCCGAGCTGTGGGCGGGGCTCGTCGTCTACTCGGCGTTGTCAGGCTTCCGCCACAGCCGCAACGGACTCATCGGCCCCAAAAGGGCTCGGCAGATGGTGCCGGATCTCAAACCCGAAGGCCTCACCGCGTCCGGCGTGCTCCAGGACGCACAGACCAACGACAGCCGCCTGGTCCTCGCGACCGTGACCGCCGCCGCACGTATCGGCGTCGCGGTCGCGAACGGCACCAGCGTGGTCGGCATCGAGAAAGGGGCCGCCCACATCGAAGGGCCGGCGGGACCGAAGACCTTGCGCTGCGGTCAGATCGTCAACGCCGCCGGGCCTTGGGTCGATCGAGTGCGAAGGCTCGAGGCTCCGGGCTGCGCGCCGGGTTCGCGGTTGTCGAAGGGAGTCCACGTCACGCTTCCACTGCCGCCTGGATGGCGCGCGGCCATCGCGCGAACAGTCGGTGGAAGTCGCGTCGCTTTCGCGCTGCCGTGGGAGGGCGTGCTGCTCATCGGAACCACGGACTCACCTTATGAAGGCGAGCCCGAAGACCTCCAGGTCGAAGGGCCCGACCTGGACCAGGTCTTCCGAGAAGCGTCGCTTTCGCTTCCGAAGGAGGTTTTGAACCAGGATCGAATCCTGTACAGGTTTGCCGGGCTGCGAGTTCTCGAGCTGGGAAGCTCCACCACCGCTGAGGCGCCGCGCGAGCACGTCATCACCAAGGGACCGCTGGGTATGGTCTCGGTCGCGGGGGGGAAGCTGACCACCCACCGACGCATCGCCATGGACGTGCTTCACCGCCTGGATGACGAGCGGGCGCGCAAGCATCGTCTGACCGACGTGGCGTTGCCCGGCGCCGGGCCGCTGCCGGAGCGCCCGAAAGACCTCGACCCGGACGTGTGGGACAACCTCGTGCGCCACTACGGAAGCGAGATTCCGCGGCTGCTCGCCTATCGCGAGACGCATGACGATGCGCTGGCGCGGATCCACCCGGACGCCCCGGTCGTCTGGGCTCAGGTCTACCACGGGGTTGCCGCCGAATGGGCGCGGAGCGTCGACGACATCGTGCGCAGGCGCACGACCCTCGCCGTTCGCGGGCTGGCCACAGACGACGTCAGGGAAAGGATCGGCCGCGTTCTGTCGAGGTCCGTGCCCACCGCGGAGCTGAGCTAGCTGGCGGCTTCGTGCTCTTTCTGGAACTGGTCGATGATCGTCTTGGCGAGGTGTGCGGGCATCTCGTCGTAATGGTCGAACTTCTTGGTGAAGCTCCCACGGCCCTGCGTGATTGATCGCAGGTCAAGCGCGAAGCGCAGCATCTCCGACTCCGGCACCAGCGCTTTGACGTCTTGGTAACCGTCCTGCGGTTCGGTGCCGAGGATCTTGCCGCGGCGACCGTTCAGGTCCGACATGATGTCGCCCAGGTTGCGCTCGGGGACGCGGATGGTCGCCTCGACGACTGGCTCGAGCAGGACCGGGCCGGCTTCGAGGGCGCCCTTGCGGATCGCCATCGATCCCGCGATCTGAAACGCCATGTCGTTGGAGTCGACCGTGTGGTACTTGCCGTCGAGCAGGGTCACCCTCACGTCCACCATCGGATAGCCGGCGACCACACCCTTGGCCATCGTGTCGACGATGCCCTTCTGCACGGACGGGCGGAAGTTTTGCGGAATCGAGCCGCCGAAGATCTTGTCCTCCCACACGAATCCTTCGCCGCGCGCGGTCGGCGCCACCTCGATGACGCAGATCCCGTACTGGCCGTGCCCACCTGACTGCTTGACGTGGCGGCCCTCGGCGCGCGCCGAGCCGTGCACGGTTTCGCGGTAAGGGACGCGCGGCGTCGACGTGGTGGCTTCGACGCCGTACTTGCGCTTGAGCTTCTCGAGGGTGACGTCGAGGTGCACGTCACCCAGGCCGGCGATCACCAGCTGGTGCGTCTCCTCGTTGCGTTCGACGTGCAGCGTGGGGTCTTCCTCGCTCAGGCGCGCGAGCCCTGAGGAGATCTTGTCCTCGTCGCCCCGCGCCTTGGGCACGATGGCGAGGGTGTATGCCGGCGGCGGGAGATCGATGGTCGGAAGCGGGCCGCCGTCTTTCTGGCCGAGCGTATCGCCGGTGAGCGTGTGGGTCAGCTTGGTCGCGGCGCCGATGTCCCCCGCGCGGATCTCGGTCGCGGCGACGTGCTCCTTGCCGCGCGGAAAAAAGATCTGGGCCAGTCGCTCCTCGCCGCCGCGGCTCAGATTCGGCAGGTGCGCGTCCGCCTTGACGGTCCCGGCGATCACCTTGAAGTAGCTGACGCGGCCGAACTGGTCGCCGCCTGTGTTGAAGACAAAGGCCTTGACGGGCTTGTCGACCTCGGCGTCGGGCGGCGGCATCAGCTCGGCGATGGTCGACATCAGGGTGCGCACCCCAAGCAGCTTCGTCGCCGAGCAGCACACGACCGGCGCGACCTTGCCGTCGAGGATGCCCTGGCGCAGCCCGCGCTGGATCTCGGCCTCGTCGAGGGTGCCGGCATCGAGGTACTTCTCGAGCAG